>NZ_RZSJ01000166.1:0-10830 GCF_003998025.1 Mesorhizobium sp. M8A.F.Ca.ET.021.01.1.1 | reverse complement strand
GACAGGCCTTGTTCAGGCCGCGAAGCGAGAGCGCGCTCATGACGCGACCTTCCCGCGGACCTTGTGCGCCTCGTGCGGGTAGACCTCCTCGACCACGTCATCGAGGACATGGACGGTCATGCCGGGAATTGCGACGATCTCGCTGGTGACCGTGTCGCCGAACTCAAGCACGACGGCGCCGAGCAACCGCTCGCCCGGCATGTCGCGCTCCATGTCCCCGACGACGAAGGCAGCCGACGGACCCCATATCAGCGAAGTGTTTTGGTATTTGCCTTGCCATGCCCGGTGCAAGTGCCCGCTGGCGAACAGCGCGACATCATGGGCGGCGATCAGATCGTAGAGACGCTGCCGCTGTGCCGGGCGGATGCTCCAGTAACCGGTGTCGCCCTCGCCCGGCTCATCGATGAACAAGGGCTTGTGGGCGAAGAGCGCGGCGCGCCGGCCGCCTCGGCTTTCCAGCGCCGCGCGCAGCCATTCGAACTGGTTCTCTTCGTCGGCATCATCAAAGCCCATCAGCAAGCTGTCGAGGCCGATGAGCCGCCAGTTTCCGGCGTCCTCCACCCAGTAGTCAGGCCCAACCAGCCGGCGCCAGCGCTCGAGACGTTCCGCATTGACCGGCTGCAAGGAGCCGGGCAGATGGCCGACATCGTGATTGCCGGGCACAAGCAGCATCGGGACTGAGATTTCCCGCATCAGGTCCATGCAGAAGCTGATGTCGGCATCCTTGTCTGCGCCATCGACGCTGAGATCGCCGGTATGGATGACGAGGTTCGCAGCGCTCTGCTCGATCCAGGCGGCGAGCGGCTGCCAATTGCCGTTGAAATGCGGCTTGGTCGGGCTGAAATGGGTATCGGTGATCTGGACGATTTTCATGCCGGCTCCATTGCGAGAGCCGGCTGCCGGAAAACCACCGAGCGACCTCGCGTGTGGCTTCCTTAGTGCCGTTACATGTCACTTCCTTAACAGCGTGGGGACAAATGTGCGCGGCGCGCCGATAGGCCGGCTAGCCGCCGGCGCGGTTCAGCGCTCGATAGAACTACCGAACCGCTCTAACTCTTTGTTTTTGCGTAATTTCAGATGGAAGGCCGCTATGCGCGTTTCCCGGAACGGCTCTAGCTTTTCACCTCGAATTGCGGATCGACTGGAATCTGCATCGCCGTAACCAGATGATTGGTCTGGCCGGCGAGCCCGATGATCGACACCAGCTCGCCGTGCTGCGCGTCGGTCATGCCCTTGGCGCGCGCCGCCGCCGTGTGCGAGTGGACGCAGTAGGAGCAGCCATTGGCCGTCGACACCGCGATGTAGATCATTTCCTTGGTCAGCGGATCGATGGCGCTGTCCGCCACCATCACAGCCTTCAACTGTTCCCAGATCCGCTTCAGCGCCGCCGGATCATTGGCCAGCCCACGCCAGAAATTGTTGACGAAATCCGATTTGCGCGTCGCCCTGATGTCGTCGAACACCGCCTTCACCGCCGGGATTTTCTCGACCTCGGCATCGCTGAGGAGCTTTGTGGTGGCCATGATCGGGTCCTTTCGTTTGGATGAATAAGGTCGTTGAAACAAGTTTCGAGCAAATGCGGCGGCTAACCAACTTTTTTGACTCGGTTTTTGGCGCTCAATGGCGTGGCGCCTTGAAGGTTGGCCGAAGCACTTAAACTTCGTCATCCCTGGGCGAAGCAGGCGCGAAGCGCCGTCGCGGAGACCCTGGGATCCATGCCGCGACTTTCACCGTAGAGTGCAGCGGAGCCAAATCCTGCACCATAGCAGCGCTTCTGAGTCTCGGCATGGATCCTCGGGTCTGCGCCGCGTCGCTACGCTCCTTGCTCCGCCCGTGGATGACGAAATGACGGATGCCTCGACTAGCCTCCGGTGTTCGATCCAATGGTGCGATCATCCACCTTGTCTCGCCACCTAATGCACCGCCGCGTACATGATCCTCTCCTCCGTCGCCTCCGCCGGTGAAAACTCCTCGACGATGCGCCCTTGCCGGCAAACCAAAATGCGATCCGACAGGTTCATGATCTCAGGCAGGTAGGACGAGATGACGACCACCGCCAGCCCCTCATCCACCAGCCGGTTGATGATCTGGTGGATCTCGGCGATCGCGCCGACGTCGACGCCGCGCGTCGGTTCGTCGAAGATGACGATGCGCGGCTTCTGCACCAGCCCCTTGCCGATCACCACCTTCTGCTGGTTGCCGCCGGACAGTTCGACGACGCGCGCATTGTCGTTGATCGCCTTGATGTTCAGCGTCTTGGTCCATTCCGCCGAAAGCTGCCGCAACTCCTGCTGGTTGATCACCCAGGCCTGTTCGCGGCCCGCCGCCAGCAGCCCGCCGAACAGGTTCTCGGCGATGCCCATCGTCTCGAAGATGCCTTCGCTCTTGCGGTCCTCGGTGACATAGACAATGCCGTCGGCCACCGCTTGGCTCGGCACGAGATAGCGCACCGGCCTGTCGTCCAGTTCGATCGCACCGCCGCGCAAAAAATCGCGCTTGTAGATGCCCGACACGATCTTGAACGTCTCGGTGCGGCCCGAGCCGATCAGGCCGAACACGCCGGTGATCTGGCCCTCGAAGATCGAGAAGGAATTGTTGCGCACGACGTTGCTCATCGAAATGTCCTGCACCGACAGCACTTTCTTGCCGGCCTTGCGCAGCCTGGCCTCATCGCGCTGGCGGTAGATCTGGCCCGACAGCGTGCGCCCGACCATGGCGGCGACGATCTTGTCGCGGTCGAAGGCCGACGTGTCGTCGGTGATGACCAGCTCGCCGTCGCGCAGGATGGTGATGCGGTCGGCAATCATCAATGCCTCTTCCAGCGCGTGGCTGATGAAGACGATCGAGACACCGTTCGCCTTCAGCCGCCGGATCAGTGCGAAGAAATGCCGCTTCTCCTCCGGCGTCAGCGTCGCTGTCGGTTCGTCGAAGATGATGATCTCGGCATTGTGGTGCACGGCGCGCGCGATCTCGACCATCTGCCGCTTGGCGGCGCCCAGCGTCGCCACCATGGCGTTCGGATCGACCGGAAAATTCAGCGACTGCAGGAACTGCTGTGCTGAAATATACGTGCCGCGCAGCCGGTTGAGGAATTTTTCAGTACCGAGATAGAGGTTCTGCGCCACCGTCATCGACGGCACCAGGCTGGTCTCCTGGAACACCATGGCAATGCCCGCTTCGAGCGCGGCATGCGGTGAGGCGTAGGCGATCTCCTGGCCCTTATGGAACATCTTGCCCGAGGTGGCATCGACCACTCCGGCGATGATCTTGGTCAGCGTCGACTTGCCGGCACCGTTCTCGCCGAGCAGCGCATGGATTTCGCCCTTGCGTAGCTCGAAGGTGACGTTCTTCACCGCGGGCACGCCGCGGTAATTCTTGGTGACGTTCTCGAGGCGAACTATCGGTTGCATCAGAAACCTCCCGAGGCAAGGTCGACGGCCAGCACGCAGTCGCCGCCCTTCGAGGCGATCAACAGCCCGCCGTCCCTTTCCGCCACGCTGCAGATGCCGTGGCGCGTGCCGTTGGCGCGGCTGTGCAGGCTGAACTGCGGCTGCATGTTTTGATCGAGCCTGACCACCAGCCCGTAGGAGCGGCTCGGCGACCACGGCTTGTGGATGCCCATGGTTCGGATGCCGCCGCATTGCAGCGGCTCGAGGAAGCTGCGGTTTGAGGCCAACGCCGGCGCGATCCAGTAGGCCGGCGGCACCTGTCCGATCATGTCCTGGCGATAGTGCGTTTCCTGCAGCACGAATTCGATCAGCCGGTTGCGCGGCGCGAACAGGGCCAGCCACGCGCCACCATCGCCGGCCGGCGACAGCCGCGCGGGATAACCGGGCAGATGCGTCAGCACGGTCGAGCGATCGCCGGTCGTGCCATCGAAACGGACGAGCTGGTGGCGCCAGCTCTCGCTCACCAGCACGTCCCTACCGAGGGGATGGAGCCCGTAAGGGAACGCAATGTCGCCGGCCAGCTTGCTGAACTCACCGCCTGCCGCATCCCGCTTCCAAAGCGAACCGGAGGCGCCCTTCTTCATCAGATCGGCGGCCCATTGCGACGGCGTGTGCTCGGCCGACCCATTAGCCAGCCAAAGCCCGCCGTCCTCGGCATAGGCAAGAGCGGTGATGCAACGGATTCCGGCTGGCAGCGACACCTCCCTGGCCGCGATGAACAGCTTGCCGCTCTCCAGCGCTACCGTGAGTTCGCCTGAAGGCGACAGCGACAGCGCCGTGACAGGAGACGGAAAGGTCTCGACCACGGCGGGTTCCACACCGACAGCAATCCCAAGGACGGCGTTGCCGCTTGAGGCGAGCAGCCGGCCACCGGCAACCAGCAGATTGTCGGGCTCGGTCAGTTCGGCGAAAGCCGACGCATCATCGAGCCGCGTGTTCGGCCGGAAGGCGCCGTCGAGCGGCGGGATGGTCACTGCCTTGCCGCGAAACATATCCAGGATCGGATCGAGGATCATGGTTGCGCCCCCCAATAGGAAGCGGGGCTGGTCCAGTTCGGGTCGGCACCCCTGATCTTGTAGCGGCCGATGCGGTTGTTGAGGATGCCGCCGACGAACAGATATCCCTTGTGCTCGCGCATCGAGGTGACCATCGGGTGCGCGCCGCCCGTCAAGTCGCCCATCGCCTCGACGATGCCGCCCTTCTCGTTGAATTTCACCACGCCGCCGGTGTTGATGTTGGGAAACAGCCATTCGTCCTGCGGCAGCCGGCGCGTCATGCGCTTGCGCATGTCGGGATGGCGCAGCGAGAGGTCGAAGCTCGGCGTGCGCATACCCAGCCACGCCATCCAGTAATTGCCGTCCGAGGCCCGGTTGATGTTGTCAGGATACCCCGGCATGTCGCGGATGACACATTCGGCGGTGCCCGCCTTCGGCCCTTCCAGCCAGTAGCGATGCACGCGGCAGGCCCAGCTTTCGGCGAAGAACAGCGACTTGCCGTCATGCGCCATGCACACACCATTGGTGTAGCGATAGCCGTCGAGCAGCGTCCTGGTCGACCCGTCCCTGGGGTCGTAGACCAGCAGCCGTCCGGTGGCGCGGTTCTCGATCGAGTCCAGCGCCCAGTCATGGGCGTCGTAGCGCTTGGTCGAGTCCGTAAAATAGATGCGCCCGTCCGGAGCGATGTCGCAATCATTGGGATCGCGCAGCCGTGCATCGTCGACGATCGAGGTCCAGGAACGCGACGTCTCGGCCGACAGACGCTTCACCTCGCGCTCAGGCGACACGGAATAGAGTCCCATCGCGCCAACGCAGCTGATGAGATTGCCTGATTTGTCGAAGGCGAGCCCCAGCGGAAAGCCGCCAATATGGGCGAACACTTCCGACCTGACATAATCGGGCGCGAAGAAGCGGACGATCTCGCCATGGCGGGTGCCGCAATAGAGATTGTCGTCGCGGTCGAGGATGACGTCTTCAGGCCCCTCCAGTTCGCCAAGCCCGATATGGTCGGCTGAAGACAACCGGTTGTCGAGCGCGTAAGGCGTGCCGGAGCCCGGCACCGCGGACTGTGTTTCGCCCATCTTGAGATAGACCGGCGCGACATAGACCTCGTTCAGCACCTTGTGGCGGTTCTTCAGCCAGCGGATGTCGATGGTCACAGCCACCGCAAGCATGATGCCCAGAACCATCTGGTTGGTGCCGGTGCCGTAGCCGAGCCGGATCAGCCCGTTGGTCATGGTGAGCACAATGATGGCGCCCATCAGGCCCTTGATCACCGAACCGCGCCCGCCGCCGAGGCTGACGCCGCCGACCACCGCAGCGGTCAGCGCCATGATCTCCAGGTTGAGGCCGGTGCCCGGCCCCGCCCCGCTCAACCGGCAGGCGATGAGAAAGCCGCCGATCGAGGCGCAGAAGCCGGAAAAGACATAGGTCATGAACACGGTGCGGCGCACCCGGATGCCGGCATTGTGCGCCGAGCGGCGGGAACCGCCGACCGCCAGCACATGCCAGCCGGGCCGCGAGCGCGTCAGCGCGATATGGGTGACGATGGCGAGGATGATTGCCAGCCACACCGAGACCGAGAGCCCCCAGAAGGCGCTGTCGCCTATGAAATCGAGCACGTCAGACGTAGCGGTCGAAAGCTGCACATCGGCGGCATAGGTGGTGACCAGAATGTCGAACAGCGCCCGCCCGAAGATGAAGGTCACCAGCGTGGTGAGGAAGGCGCGCAGCCGGAGATAGCCGACGAGGTAGCCGTTTATCGCGCCGAACACGAGGCCGGTGGCGAGCGAGGCGGCCAGCGCCAGCCAGATCGACTGTTCCAGGATGAAGAAGACATAGACGGCGGAGAAACAGGACAGCGCGAAGATCGAACCGACCGAGAGATCGATGCCGCCGCCCAGCATCACCACGGTCATGCCGGTGACGACCATCGAGAACTCGCCGAGCTGGCGGGTCGATTCCTGCAGCGAGGAGAGCTTGAAGAAGCCCGGAATGATCGAGCCGAAGGTCGCCAATGTCACCACCAGCGCCAGGAAAGGAATGGCGTTGTCGGTCCAGCGCTTGGTCAGGATCTCGCCGACCAGATGGTCGGGCACGAGATTGTAGCGCCAGGACTGAAGGCGTTCGCGAAAGGTCATCGGCTGCTGCTATTCCATGAGAAAAAGGGCCGGGTTGTTCCCGAGGCATGGCTTCGGGTAATTCTCGATCTCGCCGCTGCCCTCATCCGCCTGCCGGCACCTTCTCCCCGTATAGAGACGGGGAGAAGGGAAGCGCACCAACGTCGGCGTCCCCCTCTCCCCGTTCTTCACGGGGAGAGGGTAAGGGTGAGGGCAGCGCAAACCGCTAGCGATTAGAGATGGCCCAAGCCACCTCGCTGACATTAACCGCGCGACACTATTTCGCCGCCGCCTCGGCCTGCAGCGCCTTCAGGTCCCAGCAGCTGTCGGGCTTGAGGTCGGCCTTGGTCGTCGCCTTCTCCAGCGTGTAGATGTAGGTGTGCGAGGTGCCGGCCGGCTGGCCGCTCTGCAGCAGGAATTTTATGATGGCGTTCATGTCGCCCGACTGGCGTGCAAGATCGGTCATCACCACGGCGCCATAGGTGCCGTCATTCAGCTTGTCGCAATCGGCCGCCTTTTCGCCGCCGCCGGTGGTGACCAAAAACACCTTGCCGTCGAGCTTGGCGTCGCGGATCGCGGCGGATGCACCGGTCGCGTCACCATCCCAGAAATCGATGATCGAGCAGATGTCGGGGTTCTGCTGCAGCATGGTCGTGGTGACGTTGCGCGAGGTCGTGGCATCCCAGTTGGAGTCGGGCTTTGCCACGACCTTGAAGTCGGGATGCTTGTCCAGCACCTTCATGATGCCGGCATACTGGTAAAGGCTGGAAGAATTGGCCTGGTCGCCCTGCACCAATCCGATTTTCTTGGACGAGTTCTCGCCGCAACCCTTGATCGCCGCTTCAGCCTCGAGCTGGCCGAGCCGGTCCCAGTCGCTGCCGACAAAGGCGTCGGCGGGAAAATTCGCCGGATTGTCGACCAGGATTACATAGGTGCCGGCCGCCTGCGCCTTCTTCATCAGCTTGGAATAGGAGTTGAGGTCCGGTGCATGGATGATCAGCACATCTGGCCTTGTGTCCGAAGAGATCGCATCGGTGATCGCCTGCGCGCCGGCATCGACCACCCAGTTCGGATCGCGCGTCTCGAACGTGCCGCCCCAGGCCTCGACCTCCTTCTTCAGGTAATGCGCCCAGCCCTGCGCCAGGTCGAAGCCCATCGCCAGCGGCACCAGCATGACACGCTTGCCTTTCAGCGCTTGTGCATAGGCAGCAGGGCCTGGATCGTCAGCGGCGAAGGTCGGCGCCACGAAGGCGGTGACGGCAAGGGCCGTGGCAGCCGCCATGAGTGTTCTGATCAGTTTCATGTGTCATCCTCTGGTTCGGTTTTCATTGCCGGCAGATCATTCCGATCGCACCGGGTACCCCGAGCAAGATGGGCTAGCCCATCTGCTCTAAATGTCGCCCTGCTGCGCGGTCTGTTCGTCGCGCGGATTGATGATGCCGTCGACGATGATGGCGCCGAGCAGGATCGCCGCCTTGATCAGGTTCTGGTAGAGCAGCGGAATGTCGATGATGGTCATGGCGTTGAGCAGGATGCCGATCAGTGCTGCGCCCACCAGCACGTTGCGCACCCCGCCTCGCCCGCCCGACAATCCGATGCCGCCGATCACCGCCACCAGCACGATGTCGTAGAGCAGCGTCGAGTTGACGACCCGCGTGTTGATCGAGTGCAGGCTGGCCGCCGTCAAAAGGCCCGCGATCAGCGCCACGAAAGCGGACAGCACATAGCGCAGCACCAGCATCGGCCGCACCGGAATGCCGATGTTGCGCGCCGCCACCGGATTGTCGCCGGCGAAATAGATGTAGCGGCCCCATTTGGTGTAGCGCAGGAACAGGAAGAACAGGAAGGCGAGCCCGGCGAAGACGAACACCTCGATCGGAACGTCGAGAAAGCGCAGGCCGCCGAGCAGTTCCACCCAATGGCCCTGAGGCACCGGCACCGCGTCCTGCGTGATCAATTGCGAACGCACATAGCCGAAGACGAAGGAGCCGGTCGCCAGCGTGACGAAGATCGCCGGCACATCGGCATAGGCGACGAGAAAGCCGTTGAGCAGGCCGATGGCGAGCACGCCGGCCAGAACATAGGCGAAGGCCAGCCCGTCCGGCGTTCCGGTGTTGAGCAATTGCAGGTACCAGGCGACCGACATCGCCATGATCGCCACCGCCGACAGGTCGATGCCGCGGCCGATGATGACGACGGCCATGCCGAGCGCCAGTATGCCCAGCACCGACACCGAGCGGACGATGGCGACGAGATTGTTGGGATCTATGAAACCCGGCAGGCCAATTGCGGCGGCGACGAACAGCACCACCGCTATGGCAAAGACAATGCCTTCCTGATTCAGGCTCCTGAAGTTCAGCCAGCCGGCCATGTTCATTGTCTGCTTTCACCCCGATGGCAGCGCTGCCACCCCTGGGTCGAAAACTAATCGGCTCAGCGTCGCTTCGTCAAATGAATCCGCGTTCAAAACGTGGGCTTGCGATGAGATTCGCAAAGTGGACGCATTGATTGCCGAATCTGGCGCAATGCCCGGAAACTTAAACGCTTTTGGCAATTGTTTGCACCATCTCGGCGCATTGCGAAAGCGTCACACCAAGGCGAAAGGCGAAGACGGAATTTAACCTCGCCATGGGCGGGAAAATTCGATTTCAGTTCCCGGCAATATGGCCCGAGACCTCGGCGCCGGCGGTCCTCGGCAACACCAGGAAACGAAACGACGCCACCAGCCCGATGACGGCGATCACCAGGAAGGCTGCTCGAAAATCGACGAGATCGAGCGCCGGCCGGCCTCTCGCGATCTGCGACAGGTTGAGGATCGCCGCCGCCACGGCAACGCCGAACAGCATCGCCACCTGCTGCAGCATCGAGGACAAGGTCGCAGCGGAGCTGCGCTGCCCGGCGGCGATATCGGCGAAGGCCAGCGTGTTGAGCGCGGTGAACTGCATCGAGCGCGACAGGCCGGCAATCAGCATCAGCGCCACCACCAGCGCCTGCGGCGTCTGCGGCGAGATCGCCGCGCAAGCCATGATCGATGCCGACGCGATGATGCCGTTGACGACCATCACCGAGCGAAAGCCGAAGCGACGCAGCATCGGCGTCGTCACCGTCTTCATGCCGAGATTGCCAAGGAAATAGGCCAGGATCATCATGCCGGCGTCGACGGGCGAGAGGCCGAAGCCGACCTGGAACAACAGCGGCAAAAGGAACGGCGTGGCGTTGATCGCAACCCGGAAGATGGTGCCGGCGGCAAGCGTCGAGATGGCGAAGGTCTGCACCTTGAACGACGACAGGTCGAGCAGCGGATGCGGCGCGCGATGGAGATGACGCACCGCCAGCCATCCGACGACGATCCCCGCCGCGATCAGCCCCACCGTCGGCAAGGCGCCATCCTCCGGATGCGCGATGCGCTCCAGGCCATAGAGCAGGCAGGCGAGCCCCAGCGACGTCAGGAAGAAACCCGGCCAATCGAGCGGCTTGGGATCGGCTTCACGGTCACCGGGGATGAAGCGGGCGACCAGCGCCAGCCCGATCATACCGAGCGGAATGTTGATGAAGAAATTCCAGTGCCAGGACAGATAGGTGGTGATGAAGCCACCGAGCACCGGCCCGACGACAGGCGCGAACAGCGCCGGCCAGGTGATCAGCGCCGTGGCGTTGAGCAATTCGGATTTCGACGCGTTGCGCAGCACCAGGATGCGGCCGACCGGCGTCATCAGCGCGCTGCCCAGCCCCTGCACGGCACGGGCAATGACGAATTCGGTCAGGTTCTGCGAAAAGCCGCAGGCAAGCGAAGCCAGCGTGAACAGCGCGATGGCGACGAGGAAGATGTTGCGCGCGCCGAAACGGTCGGCGAGCCAGCCCGACAGCGGCACGAACACCGCCATGGTCAGCATGTAGACGGTGATGCCGATGCTCATCGCCACCGCCGGCACGCCGAACGATTCCCCCATCTGCGGCAGCGAGGTCGAGATGATCGTCGAATCCAGCAGTTGCATGAAGAAGGCGATGGCGACGATCAGCGCCACGCGCCGCGAATTCCCGGCTGGGTCGGCTGAAGCTTCGGTCTCGGAAATGGCAGTCATGACGGACCGCTTTGAACAGCATTTGGCCGATGGCGTCCAGACAACAGCCAACAAACTTTCGTGTCGCGCCGCGGCCTGTTATGGATGAGCGGGGTGGCCGAGGAACGCAGACGCATGAAGCCTATCTATATCGACTACCTCAATGCCCTCGACATCGAAGCCCTTGCCATGACCGATGCCGAGA
>NZ_RZSJ01000165.1:0-10848 GCF_003998025.1 Mesorhizobium sp. M8A.F.Ca.ET.021.01.1.1 | reverse complement strand
GTTCGAGCGGCACATCCGTCGCCAGAACGATCATGATCGAGCCGCGTTCGGGCTCGGCGTGCCGCCTGGGATCGGGCCGGCGCCCGTCGGGCAGGACGAGGTCGCCGGGCCTGCCGAAATTCGACAGGACCAGAACGCCAAGATGATGTCCGCCGCCAAGCGCGATCTTCCTGGAGGCCGAGCCGATGCCGCCCTTGAAGCCGAAGCAGCTCATTCCCGTTCCGGCGCCGACATTGCCCTGTTCGACGGCGCCCTCACGCGCATCGGCGAGCGCGGCAAGGGCATGCTCCTCCGATATCGCCAGGGCTTGGATGTCGTTCAGCGGGCCGTCATTGCACTCACCGACCACCGGATTGACGGTTCCGGTGGTGCGGCCGATATCGGGGTTCTGGCGGATGGCGTCACGGATCAGCGCCGTGGCGCAGATGCCGACCGAGAGCGTGTTGGTCAGGAGAACAGGCGTCTCGATGGTGCCGAGTTCCTGCACCTGCATCAGCCCGATGGTCTTGCCGAAGCCGTTGATGACATGGCTTGCCGCCGTCACCTTTTTGCGGAACAGATTTCCGCCATGCGGCAGGACCGCGGTCACGCCGGTGTTGATGTCGCCGTCGCGCAGCGTGCAGTGACCGACGCGCACGCCAGGCACATCGGTGATCGCATTGTGCGTGCCCGTCGGCAAGGTGCCGCAGGTCAGGCCGAAATCAGCGACAGTCCTTGCCATGTTATTCGGCGGCCACCGGTACCGGCGGGCTGATGTCGCTGCGCCGTTCCCAGAGATGGGAAATGACAGCCACGATGACGGCAACCGCCATCGCGAAGGCGCCAACAACCGGCAGGCTGCGATAGCCGTAGCCGGCATTGAGCATGGCTGCTCCGAGCGACGCGGCCAATGCGATGCCGATATTGAAGCCGGACGGGATGAGCGAAGCGGCGAGACCGGAGGCATCCGCCGTCCAGGCCAGGATGCGGGTCTGGATGGGGGTGCCGATGGCGAAGTTGAGACCGCCCCAGACGATGATCGCGACAACCATCGGCAGGGGGTAGGGGCTGACGAGATAGATGATGGCCAGCGTCACCGCCTGCAGGGCGAGCATGGAGATCAGCGACGGCATCAGTTTCCAGTCGGACAGTTTGCCACCGAGGAAGACGCCAAGCGTGGCGCCGACGCCGTTGAGCAGCAGCACCCAGGGCACCAGGTTTTCGTCGAGCCCTGTGACCTCCAGCAGCGTTGGGGTGATGTAGGTGAACAGGCAGAACTGGCCGAGCATCAGCATCAGCATCAGGATCAGCGAGGTCCAGACCTGCTGGCGCGCCAGCACCCGAACCTCGCTGGCAAGGCTCGCCGACTTGGCCTGATATCCGGTAGCGCGCGGCAACAAAGCCGCCATGGCAAGAGTTGCCGCCACGCCCAGTGCGCCCATCACCCAGAATGTCGCGCGCCAGCCCCAGATGTTGCCGATGGCGGTGCCCGCCGGCACACCGATGACGTTGGAGACGGTGAGGCCCGACAGGATGACGGCCACCGCCATGCCGCGCTGATCCTCGCGCACCAGGCCGACGGCAACCACCATGGCAACGCCGAAATAGGCGCCATGCGCGACGGCCACGGCAATGCGCAGCAACAGCATGGAGGTGAAGTCGGGCGCCAGCGCGCAGGCCGCCTGACCGATGGTGAAGGCGACAGCGAGGCCGAGCAGCAAGGCCTTGCGCGACAGGCTCTTGGTGGCGAGCGCCAGCAGCGGCCCACCGATGGCGATGCCGCAGGCATAGCCGGAGACGAGGTAGCCGGCGGAAGGAACCGAAACGCCAAGCCCTTGCGCCACCTGCGGCAGCACGCCGGCGATGACGAATTCGGTGGTGCCGAAAGCGAAAGCGGCGATGAACAGGGCGATGAGCGGCAGCGACATGAGAAACAAACCCTCGAAATGGAAGGCTCAAACCATGGATGGCCGTGGCGGGCAATCCAGAAATTTTTGTCGCCGGTTTAGGTTTTCTTGAGCGGGGTGCAGCGATGAAGCACCAATGTCCCCCCCGAGGGGGAGATTGGCAACTTTGTCAGCTCGCCTTCAGTCTGGATCCAAAAAGCAGGCCGCGCTCTTCCAGCACGGGATAGGCCATCGACGCCAGCAGCGAGTTGATCTGCTTCAGGTCGCGGATGGTATCGAGGTGGATCGAGCTGGTTTCGACGCTTCTGGCGGTGCCTTCGCGCAGGCGCAGGAAATGGCTGGCGCTGGTTTCCTTCTCGCGGTCACGCAGCCGGTCCTTCTCCAGCACAAGCTGGCGAGCGGTCTCGGGGTCTCGCGACACCAGCACGTTGAAGGCAAGACGGGCATTGGCCAGCACCGAGCCATGGAAGGCGCACAACTCGCTCCAGCCTTCGTCGGTGAATTCCAGGCCGCGCTCGAATTTCTTCTTCACATGCACAAGCATGTTACGCACGATGATGTCGCCGACCTGCTCGAGCTTGACACAGGCGCCGATCAGCTCCTGGCAGCGCAGCGCCTCGTCTTCGGTCATCGGGTTCCTGGTCACCTTTGCGAGGTAGAGCTTTATGGCCGCGTGCCTGCGGTCGACACGGTCGTCGAGGGCCGCCAGCGCCTTGATCTTGTCCGAGTCGGCGTCCTCATAGAGTTCGATGATGCGCTTGAGCATGATCTCGACCGTCTCGCAGACCCGCACCACCTCGCGTGTGGCGTTGGCCAGAGCCTGGCTCGGCACATCGAGCGCGCTTTCGTTGAGCGCCGACAGTTCGACAACCTCGAGCGTGGCGGCAGGCGCCGGCTTGGCGCCGAGGGCCACGATCCTTTCGGAGGCTCGGTAGACCAAACCGGCCAGAGGCAGGCCGGCGAGCAGGATGATCACATTGAACAGGATATGGGCGTTGACGATCTGATCGGCCGCCGTCGAGCCGAGGAAGGCGACATGCGGCCGGAAGATCATGAACAGGATCAGCATGACCAGCGAGCCAAGCCCGCGCATCAGGAGGTTGCCGACCGGCACGACACGGACTTCGGGGCTGGCCGAGCGTGTCAGCATCGGCGCGATCAGCGACGAACCGAGATTGACCCCGAGGATAAGGACGAGGCCGAGTTCAGGGCTGATCAGGCCGCGGCCGGCCAGCGTCGCCATCAACAGCACCGCCGCGATGCTCGACTGGAACAGCCAGGTGATCATTGCCGCCAACAGGTAGGCGGTGATGGAATCGCTGGAGAAATAATTGAGGATGACCGGCAGCAGCTGGCTGTTGCGCAGCGGCTCGGACGCCTGGCCGATCATTTCCAGGGACAGGATCAAGAGGCCGATGCCGACCAGGATGCGGCCGGTCTGTCGCCAATCGCGCCGCTCGGTGGCCATGAACATCACCGTGCCCGATATCAGGCAGAGCGGCACCAACAGCGTGAGATCGAAGGTCAGCAGCTTGACCACCAGAGCAGAGCCGATCTCGGCGCCACGCACGGCCAACTGGCCGGCGGCGCCCGAGACGATGCCGGAACCGGCGAAGGAGCCGACCAGCAGCGTGACCGCGGTCGAGCTTTGCAGCGCGATCGCGAGGCCGGTGCCGGCCAGCACCGCCATGATCGGGTTGCGCATGGTGGCGCGCAGGCGATGACGCAGCACGTCGCCATAGGCGCGCTCGACGCCGGTCTTGACCATGCGGGTGGCAAACAGCATCAGCGCGACGGCGCCGGCCAGATGCAGGAGGACGACGGAACCGCTCATCGCGGCGCCTGCATGCGTGCATGGCGCTCGCTGCGGCCGGCATGGCGACGGGGGGAGAAGGCGAGGGTACGAATCATGGTCATGACAGCCTTGGAATATAGCCGGAATATTTTAGCCGAATAATAAAAATTTGTCGATTTCAAGGGGCCGCCGCGAGGCGACAGCCGGTGTCAGAAAATGGACGGGTCCGCTAGGGGTTGCACCGGCTTGAGCGGGGATCGGCCGGATCTGCGATGTTTTGGCGCCGATCTTTGTGATGATGTTCAAATCTTTTTTATAAGCAGAGGAATTCATTACACAATTGTAATGCTGCCGTTCAGTTTCGGTTCATCCCCTGGCCGTTATCCCTCCCGGCATCGACAACCAAGGAGACCTCTGATGAAACGCATTGTTCTTTCCGCCCTCGCTTTCTCGATTCTGGCCGCCACCTCGCTTGCCGGCCAGGCAGCGCCGATGAACGCGCCAGTGGCGCCGCAGTCGAACTACACCAAGGTCGACTGGCAGAAGCCTACCCACCGGGACGCCAAGAAGCGCGTCATCCAGAAGCGGTTCGTCCAGAAGAAGGTCGTCGTGAAGCGGAACAACTGGCGCAATGGCCAGAAATATTCTGGCTGGAGGCGGTACCAGCCGATCCGCGACTATGGCCGCTATGGCCTGCATCGTCCCGGCCGCGGCCAGGAATGGATCCGCGTCGGCAATGACTATGTGCTGGTCGGCATCCTCTCCGGCGTCATCTTCGGCGCGCTCGCCGCGCAATAATCATTGACGATGGCCGGCATCTCGCCGGCCCTTCGATAGAAGGCGGCCCGCGAGGGTCGCCTTCTTTTTGACTATCCGGTCTCATGCCGACCCGCCTTGCTGAAAATATCACAATATGCGATATTTAAACGGTGAAGAGGGTCATACTTCTGCCCTTGGCGGCAAAAGCGTTGCGAAAGCATCGGGTCGATGCCGAGAGGATTTTATCGAAGATCGAAACCTATGCCAGGGACGCGAGTACGCTTGCCAACAGCGTCAAGGCCTTGCAGGGATCGTCGGCGCTGCGCTTAAGGGTCGGCGACTATCGCGTGATCTTCGAAGAGACGGATCAAGAGATCATCGTGACCAAGATCGGACCGCGTGGATCGGTATATGATTGAAGGAATGCCGGGATGAACAACATCGCCTATGTCACGACGCCAGGTGGCGAGGAACTGGCCATCCTGCCGCGCAGCGAACTGGAAGCCCTTCGTGAATCGCTGGAGCATGCGCAGGCGCTTGGCGGGTTTCGTGCCGGGCAGCTTCCCGGTCTTACGCCCGATGAAGCACGAGCACTTGTTGGCGCGGTCTCTCCGCTGGCCTTCTGGCGCAGATACCGCAAGCAGACCCAGGCCGTTCTCGCTGCCTCCGTGGGCGTGACCCAGAACTATCTTTCGGATATCGAGAACGGAAAGCGCGGTGGGGACGTCACGCTTTGGCTGCGGATTGCCCGTGCTCTCGAATTGCCGATCGAGAGTTTGGTCGACGACGGCGACTGATCAGCGGACCGCGGAGTGGCCTTGCCCTGTGGAAACCGGGTATGGCCTCTATTGGGGGTCGTCTGAAATCGCGGGCATGATTATATGGTGGCGAAACGAGTTCCCCGATGCGATTTCCGCCTGCCTTCCTCGACGAGATACGCGACCGCGTGCCGATTTCACAGCTTATCGGCCAGCGCGTGGCGTGGGATCGCAAGAAGACCAACGCATCGCGCGGCGACTATTGGGCGTGCTGTCCGTTCCATGGCGAGAAGAGCCCGTCCTTCCACTGCGAGGACAAGAAGGGGCGCTATCACTGTTTCGGCTGCTCGGTCTCGGGTGACCATTTCAAGTTTCTCACCGAACTCGAAGGACTGAGTTTTCCCGAGGCGGTCGAGAAGATCGCCGACATGGCCGGCGTGCCGATGCCGGTCCGCGACGAACGGGAGGAACAGCGCGAGAAGGAACGCGCCAGCCTGACCGATGTCATGGAGATGGCGACCGCCTTCTTCCAGGAGCGTCTGCAAGGGCCGGAGGGCGCCAAGGCCCGCGCCTATCTCAGGGATCGTGGGCTGACGCCGGCGACACAGCAGTCGTTCCGGCTCGGCTTCGCGCCCGACAGCCGCAATGCGCTGAAGGAGCATCTGGCGGCCAAGGGTGTCCCGAAAGCCGATATCGAGGCCTGCGGGCTGGTGCGCCATGGCGACGACATTCCGGTCTCCTATGACTGGTTCCGCGACCGCATCATGTTCCCGATCCCGGATTCGCGCGGCAAGATCACCGCCTTTGGCGGCCGCGCCCTGGCCCCCGATGCGCTCGCCAAATACATGAACTCGCCCGACACCGAGCTCTTCCACAAGGGCAATGTGCTCTACAATTTCGCCCGCGCCCGCAAAGCCTTGGCGAAAGGCGGCACGGTCATCGCCGTCGAAGGCTATATGGATGTGATCGCGCTGGCGCAGGCGGGTTTCGAGAATGTCGTGGCGCCGCTCGGCACAGCGCTCACGGAAAACCAGCTCGAATTGTTGTGGCGCATGGCGCCGGAGCCGATGCTGTGCTTCGACGGCGACAAGGCCGGGCTGAAGGCGGCATGGCGGGCAGCCGACATGGCGCTGCCGTCAGTGCAGGCCGGACGCTCGGCGCGCTTCGCGCTGCTGCCGGAAGGCAAGGATCCCGACGATCTGGTCAAGGCCGAGGGGCCCGACGCCTTCCGCGCCGTGCTGGCCGATGCGCGGCCGCTGGTCGACCTGTTGTGGATGCGCGAAACGGCCGGCGGCGTCTTCGACACGCCGGAGCGGCGGGCCGAACTCGAGAAGACGCTGCGCGAACTTACCAGCCGCATCCGCGACGAAAGCCTGCGCTACCACTACCAGCAGGAGATGCGCGAGCGGGTGCTGAGCTTCTTCGGCTCCCAGCGCAATGCGCGGCAAGGTCGTCAGGATGGCGGCCGGCCCGGTCAACGCGGCCAGGGCAAGCCCGCGCCCGGCGGCCAATTCGCCAAGGCCGGTGGCGGCCGGATGCCGATCACCGAAAGCCTCGGCCAGTCGGCGCTGGTCAGGCGCGGCGAGGGGATGTCGGTGCGCGAGGCGACGATCATCGTGGCACTGGTCAACCACCCGGCACTGATCGACGAGAATTTCGCCCATGTCGAGTTCCTCGACCTCGCCAATTCCGACCTGACGCGGCTGCACGCCGCCATTCTCGACGCGATGGCGCATGACATGGCCAATGACCGCCACGCCGTGGTGGCGACGATCGAACGCGCCGGCTGCGCCGAGATCTGGGAGCGCGCCGTCGGCCTGATCAAGCGGGCGCGGCAATGGCCGGCGCTGGAGACGGCGGCCCTCGAGGATGCCCGCGACGCTCTGAACCAGGCGTTGCACTTGCAGCGCAGCGCGCGCACCTTACATAAGGAGCTGAAACAGGCGGAAGCGGCCCTCGAAGCGGACCCTTCGGACGAAAACTTCCGCCATCTGATCGAAATTCAGGCGCAATTTCAGGATGTACAAGCGACGGAAGCGCTGATCGAAGGATTCGGCGTTTCGTCGGGCAGGGCTGGGCGAGCCTAAGTGCAGCTGAGTGCGGGAATGAAGGCGCGGCCACGCTTCCCTTGGGGGCGAGGCGCGCTAAGTCGGGTAATTGATTCGCTTTTTTCATGCGAATCATGCCAGAGGCGCTTGACCTTCGGACAGAATGGCGGAATCAGGACGATTCGAAACGTTAACCCGCACCCGCATCGACGGGAAACAAGCGATGCAAGGTACTTGATCACTGGACAGGCGGCCCGCCTGCCACAGATATTAGGGTTAATCTGGACTTAATGTATGCTGCCCAAGAGTGGAACCCGGTTTTGGGGCAACGGCATGCACCAAACAAAAGAGTGGATGCAGTTCATGGGCCGGGTAAAGCGCGTTTAGAAAAACGGGCGTATCCGATTTGACTGGTCCGACAGCTTACGCGGCCCCGATGGCCGGCCGCTAGGAGAAGATAAAGACTATGGCGACAAAGGAAAAGGAAGAGGTCGAGACCGAACGCGAAGGCGCCACCGATGGGCCCTTGCTCGACCTTTCCGATGATGCTGTCAAGAAGATGATCAAGGCCGCCAAGAAGCGCGGCTATGTCACCATGGACGAGCTGAATTCGGTGCTGCCTTCCGAGGAAGTGACCTCCGAGCAAATCGAGGACACGATGGCGATGCTGTCCGACATGGGCATCAACGTCGTCGAGGATGACGAGCAGGGCGAAGAGGCCGAGGCGGGCGACACGGCCGCCGATGCCGAGGAAGACGCCAACGAGCTGGCCGAGCAGACCGGCACCGCCGTCGCCGCCACCACGACCAAGAAAGAGCCGACCGACCGCACCGACGATCCGGTGCGCATGTATCTGCGCGAAATGGGTTCGGTCGAGCTCCTGTCGCGCGAAGGCGAAATCGCCATCGCCAAGCGCATCGAGGCCGGCCGCGAGACCATGATCGCGGGGTTGTGCGAAAGCCCGCTGACCTTCCAGGCCATCATCATCTGGCGCGACGAGCTCAACGAATCCAAGATCCTGCTGCGCGAGATCATCGATCTCGAAGCCACCTATGCCGGCCCCGAAGCCAAGCAGGCCCCCGTTGTCGAACGCATCGAGGAAGCGCCCAAGGCCGAGGAAAAGCCGCGCCGCGGACGCGACGATGAAGACGACGTCACCAACGTCGGCGCCGACACGCGCGGCATCGGCGACGACGACGAGGAAGACGAGGACGAGGCGAGCCTGTCCCTGGCGGCGATGGAAGCGGAACTGCGCCCGCAGGTGATGGAGACGCTCGACGTCATCGCCGACACCTACAAGAAGCTGCGCAAGCTGCAGGACCAGCAGGTCGAGAACCGTCTGGCCGCCGCCGGTACTTTGTCGCCCAGCCAGGACCGCCGGCTGAAGGAACTGAAGGACCAGCTGATCAAGGCGGTGAAGTCGCTGTCGCTCAACACGGCGCGCATCGAGGCGCTGGTCGAGCAGCTCTACGACATCAACAAGCGCCTGGTGCAGAACGAAGGCAAGCTTTTGCGCCTCGCCGAAAGTTATGGCGTGCGCCGCGAGGAGTTCCTGAAGGAATATCAGGGCTCCGAGCTCGATCCGAACTGGACGCGTTCGATCGCCAATCTGACCTCGCGCGGCTGGAAGGAATTCACCAAGAACGAGAAGGATGCGATCAAGGACCTGCGCGCCGAGATCCAGCACCTGGCCACCGAAACGGCGATCTCGATCCTGGAATTCCGCAAGATCGTCAACCAGGTGCAGAAGGGCGAGCGCGAAGCCGCGATCGCCAAGAAGGAAATGGTCGAGGCCAATCTGCGCCTCGTCATCTCCATCGCCAAGAAATACACCAATCGCGGCCTGCAGTTCCTCGACCTGATCCAGGAAGGCAATATCGGCCTGATGAAGGCGGTCGATAAGTTCGAATACCGCCGCGGCTACAAGTTCTCGACCTACGCGACATGGTGGATCCGGCAGGCGATCACGCGTTCGATCGCCGACCAGGCCCGCACCATCCGCATTCCGGTGCACATGATCGAGACGATCAACAAGATCGTGCGCACCTCGCGCCAGATGCTGCACGAGATCGGCCGCGAGCCGACGCCAGAGGAACTGGCCGAAAAGCTTGCCATGCCGCTCGAAAAAGTGCGCAAGGTGTTGAAGATCGCCAAGGAGCCGATCTCGCTCGAAACGCCTGTCGGCGACGAGGAGGATTCGCATCTGGGCGACTTCATCGAGGACAAGATGGCGATCCTGCCGATCGACGCCGCGATCCAGGCCAATCTGCGCGAGACCACCACGCGCGTTTTGGCCTCGCTGACGCCGCGCGAGGAGCGCGTGCTCAGAATGCGCTTCGGCATCGGCATGAACACCGACCACACGCTGGAAGAAGTCGGCCAGCAGTTCTCGGTCACCCGCGAGCGTATCCGCCAGATCGAAGCCAAGGCGCTGCGCAAGCTCAAGCATCCGAGCCGCAGCCGCAAGCTGCGCAGCTTCCTGGACAGCTGAGTTCATTTTTGTCGCGAAGAGTTAAGGGCGCCGGTTGGCGCCCTTTTTCGTTTCAGGTGTCAAAGCAGCGGCACGTTCAGCCGCGCGCCCTTGATGATGATGCCGCCCCGGTCGCCGATCTCTATCGAGCCATAACGCTGCCGGAAGCAGTCCGGCAGCGGCCGGTCGCCGGGGATAGACAGCCACAGGCGCAGCATATGGCGCCGCTTGCCCGGTTCAGGCCAATCGCGAAAACCCGTGCGGTCGTGAAGCAGCGAATGATTGTAGACGAACTGCATGTCGCCGGGCCGAAGCCGCATCGACAGGTTCAACCGGGGATCATTGGCGAGGCTGTCGAAGAGATCCAGCGCTTCGACATGGGCGGCGGTGAGTCGCATGGCATCGGGAAAGCGTTGCGCGCTGTCGACGTACTGGCGCTGATAGATGCCGGTCAGCAGTCCGGCATGCCAGTTGAGCACCGGGATTTCGAAATAGGGCTTTTGCCCTTCCGGTATTTCGCCGCGCCGGTCGGTGGCGATCGGATCAAACAGCATGCGGACGAGATCAGGCCGTCTTTTTCGCATCTCGTTGTAGATCCTCACCGTGCTGACCAGCAGGGACTCGCCGCCTTGCATGGCGTCTTGCAGGCAAAGCAGGCCGACGACATCGGCGGAATCGGTGTGAAATGTCTGGCGCTCCGCCGTCTGGTAGATGCGCGTCCTGGTGTCCCTGGCGTCGGCGCCGATGTCGCGGACATGGCCGAGGATATGGCCCTGGGCATTCTGGGACCGCGCGCTACCCAGATGGGCGCCAACCCCGCAGAAGATCGTTGCCGCCATCTCGGCGGAATATCTTTCGACCGGGAGACCGCGCAGCACCTCGAAGCCAATACCGGCAATCAGTTTTTCGCGAAGCGCGGCAAGATGGCAGTCAAGCCGGGGCAAAGGGAAATCAGCCTGGGTCAGGCCGCCGATATCATGCGAGCCGGCAAGGAAGCTGGTTGCGGCGGCTTCCAACTCGGCTACGTCCTGCGGCTCCAGTTCGACGAGCCATGTCTCGGTGTGCCTGGCCATGTCCTCACCAGTCCACGCGGCGGGAATGTCGATCTGTACCGGTGGCAGGTCTGTTGTCT
>NZ_RZSJ01000164.1:0-10965 GCF_003998025.1 Mesorhizobium sp. M8A.F.Ca.ET.021.01.1.1 | reverse complement strand
GGCGGACGATCCCGCCGGCTTCGAAGCGCCGGGCCGACGCCTCGACCCGGCGGAATTCATCAAGGCGAATTTGCGCCTTGCCCCAGTGCGGGCGCTTCCTGAAATCCAGCTCTACACGCCCCATCCCGGCAGCGGGCTGAGGCGGCTCGTCGGGCCGCACGACGATCTGGACGAAGCCGAGCCGCTGCCGCCCTACTGGGCCTATGCCTGGGCCGGCGGCGCCGTGCTGGCGCGCCATATTCTCGACCATCCGGAGATCGTGACGGGCCGCCGCGTGCTCGACCTCGGCGCCGGCTCGGGCCTTGTCGCCATCGCCGCCGCGAAGGCCGGCGCAGCGGAAGTGATCGCCGCCGAGATCGACCGCAACGGCGTCGCCGCGATCCGCCTCAATGCCGCGGCCAACGCCGTCGAGATCACCATCTTCGACAAGGATCTCACCACAGGCCCGCCACCGGCCGCCGACCTCGTGCTGGCGGGCGACGTGTTCTACTGCCGTGAGGTTGCCTTGCGGGTTATGCCGTTCCTCGACCGCTGCCTGGCATCAGGCATCGAGGTACTGGTCGGCGACCCCCGCCGCAACGATTTGCCGCTCACCCGGCTGCGATTGATCGCTGAATATGAGGTGCCGGATTTTGGGGATGCAAAGGGGATTGCGAGCAGACCGAGCGGGGTGTTTTGGTTTAAGGCGGAAGAGCGGTAGGGCGCAGGCCGATAGCTGGAACGGCCGGGGTTCGAGCCAGTGCTTGCTTAGGTCGAATGAACGTCTGGTTAGCGCCTAATTCCGGTCGTTCATCCACCGATTCCTGTGGAATGGCGCGCCCGGCATAGCGAAGATGGGCACTCAGACCATTGGCAAATTGCGGTGTCACTTAACTCGTTTGCATGCTGATCGGCAAAGCGCAGCAGACCCGCTAGGGTCAGGAGCCATTGATGTGAGGCGCGTGATCTGATTCAGGCTCCGCGACCCTAGACCCGCCTTTATCGTGGTCCCCAACTAGGCTTCCGATCAGGTTTCGGACCCAGCGGTGGCCAGCATGCCTATGACATCTCTCGTGCCAAATCAGACTGACATTGAATTGTTCACCTAGCCAGGGCAGGTCAACCATCATGAGCTTTTCTGATTGCCTGAGAAATAGGCGCCTTGGCACGAGTGCAACCAAATCACTATCTAAGACGATCTCCGGCAGGAGCAAAAAGGAGGCCGCTGACACGACGACGTTGCGTCGGTAACCAAGTGTCGCCAAAGCACTGTCCACTGGCGTTTCGAAGTCGCCGCCCCGCGGTGACACCACGACGTGTTCCAATTCGACATATTCGTCTATTGTCATACCCGATTTTAGCCGAGGATGACCGTGTCTTCCTATGAGGACATAAGTTTCGTTGAATAAGTGACACGTCCGTAGGTGCGGGGCCGACCGCTCGGGAGTAGCGATAACAAGATCGACTTCTTTATTCCCCAATTGCTGCTCCACCAGCTCGGGCACCAGATGCCGTACGGCCACCCGTACTCCCGGCGCCGTCTGCCGGAGAGCCAAGACGAACGGCATCACCACTGCTGCCTGGATATAGTCAGAACAGCCGATCGATACGGTAAGCTCGGCCTTGCCGGGATCAAAGTCCTGATGAGAATGTAACGCGTTGCGCACGTGATCCAGCGCGTCTCTCAGTTGCGGTGCAAGTTCGATTGCCTTGGCGGTCGGGATCATGCCTCGACGAGTCGGGAGCAGAAGCGGGTCGTCAAACAAATCCCGAAGCCGTGCTAGTTGCGCGCTTACAGCCGGCTGACTGAGGTGCAGTTGATCTGCCGCTTTCGTTACGTTTTGTTCGGCAAGCAGCACTTCGAGCGTCGCCAAGAGATTGAGGTCGATGCGACTGTCATTCACCGTGTCTATTCCTAGTCGCCGTTTAATCATTTCTATATATGATGATCGCGGCGCTGCCCGTCAACGGCTTGGCCGCCTAATGGGAAGCTGTCTGTGTTGGCGTCGGGCCGCTGGCGCGAAAGCGATCGCTGCTGTTCTTACGATTGGTAGAGAGCCGCCAAACTGGAGCGGAGGGAGCCGTGCGGCACCGACGGGCCAATCGAACGCCCGCGTGCAAGTGCCAACGTGGCGATCAGCGGTTAGATATCCGCTATCTGGATAGCACGGGTCAAGATAATCGATTTCACAAATCTTAGTCAGATACTCATGTTGAGGCCAGCCGGGCTTCCAATCCCGAGCCGGAGGCATCGAGTGATCTCAGTCAGCATCCCATACCCGACTAGCTTAGCGCGCGCTTTGGCGCGAACTGCTGCAACGAAACAAGCATTCTGCTGGTGATCGAGGAGCCTCGCCGCGCCGTCAACAGTGTAAGTATCGAAATCGATGTCGGCATCATCGAGCCGAGCGCGCCCGGGGGGGCACGCAAAATCCCCGAAAACGTCTGGGTCACCAACGCGCAAGCCCTGGCGCGCAATTGATACCGATCGGGAACATCAGACACAGCTCTCAACAACTACGGAGACCATCTCGTGAAAAGAAATATTCTCATCGTTTACGCACACCCTGAGCCCACTTCGCTGACACGGCAGCTGGTCGACGTGACCGCTGAGATGTTGTCGGCGGCGGGGCACACCGTGGTCCATTCGGACCTCTACGGCATGAAGTGGAAGGCGGGGTACGACGCCGATGACTTTCCGATGCGCAACAACCCTGAGCGACTGTCGTTCATCATGGAATCGGGCCATGCTTACGCAAGCGGGCATCAGACGCCCGACGTGATCGCCGAGCAGCAGAAGCTGCTCGCGGCCGATGCTGTGGTCCTGCAATTCCCGCTGTGGTGGTACGGCGTGCCCGCGATCTTGAAGGGCTGGATAGAGCGAGTCTATGCCTTCGGTTTTGCCTACGGCTATCAGAATGGCTCCAACGAGTTTCGCTTTGGCGACGGCATCCTCAAGGGCAAGCGAGCGCTGGTCAACGTGCAGGCAGGCGGCCCAGTGGCCGATTATGGCCCGCGGGGTATCAACGGGCCGATAGAGCAACTGTTGTTCCCGCTGACTCATGGCGCGCTGTTCTATCCCGGCATGGACGTGCTCCCGACGCACGCGGTCTATGGCGCGGGTCACGTTTCGACGGCGGAGCAAGTGGACGCGATCAAGGCAGCATGGCGTGTACGTCTCGCCGGGCTATTCACCGACAAGCCGATTCCCTTCCGTTCGCAAAACGGCGGCGACTTCCCCGATCGCCACACCATGGCCGACCACGTTGCGCCGGGCCAAACCGGCCTCGCCGCGCACTTTGCCGATCTGATCGACGCATAAAGAGCAACACCGATGTCGCCTGCATTGTTCGCGCTTGCCGTGGCGGCCTTCGCCATCGGCACGACGGAGTTCGTCATGATCGGGCTTGTCCCGGATGTCGCGCGCGATCTTACGGTAACGATACCCCAAGCCGGTCTGCTTGTGACTGGCTATGCCCTGGCCGCGACCGTTGGGGCGCCGACGGTCACGGCCCTTACTGGAAGGCTTCCCCGCCGCGGGCTTGTGGTTGGACTGATGAGCCTGTTCACGCTCGGTAATCTGCTTGGCGGCGCTGCACCGACTTATGAAGTGCTGCTGGCCGGGCGGATCGTGACAGGAGTGGCGCACGGCGTGGTCTTCGCCGTCGGCGCGCCGATTGCGATGAGCCTGGCGGATCGTGAGCGCGGCGCGCGGGCGGTGGCGACGATGTTCGCAGGGCTCACCCTTGCAATAGTCATCGGTGTCCCGTTCGGCACAATCGTCGGACAGAGCCTTGGGTGGCGTGCACCGCTGCTGGCGGTGGCTGTGCTCGGCTGCCTCACGGCAGCGCTATTGCGACTTTTGTTGTCGCGGGAAATTCCCCACGCTCCGCCCGCCGGTTTAAGGTCGCAGTTCGCCGTATTGGCGAAGCCCCGCCTCCTGGCGCTCTATTTCATCGCAATGAACGGGTTCGGCGGATCATTCGTGGTTTTCACCTTTCTCGCACCGCTGCTGACGGAGGTAACCCACGTGTCTCCTGCCGCAGTCAGCTTGGCGTTCATGGCATTCGGCGCAGCTGCGGTGGTCGGGAATTTTGGTGGGGGCCGGCTTAGCGATGCACTCGGCACGCGGCGCAGCCTGATGGCAGCGCTGGTCGGTCTGGTCCTGGCCCTTGCGACGCTGCCCTTTTCGGCCCCGCACGTCCTGACAATGTTCGCCAACCTGCTCCTCTGGTCTGCCTGCTGCTTCTGTCTTGGCCCGATCGTTCAGTCTGGCGTGGTCGCGGCCGCGGAAGAGGTCGCGCCCGACGCGGTCGCGACTGCTTCGGGTGGAAAGCGGACATTGCGCCTACGGCAATGCCGACCTGCATAGCAGACGTTTTGCCGTGGCGCCGTTCGCAAAAAGGATGGCGTTTCAGGAAACGTTGTGCGCAGCTTTCAGTTCAGTCGGTATTACCCTTCGGCGGTCAACGTCGTCAGCCGTTTAAGCGGAGAACATCATGATTTCACCCTACATAATAAACATTCCTGACGAACGGCTCGCCACGATCAGAGCCAAGGTCGAGGCTTATGACTGGAGCCAGCTGCCGGATGCGGGGGGCTGGTCAGCGGGGGTCGGGGTTGATGACCTCAAGCGACTCGCCGCGTATTGGCGGTACAGCTACGACTGGCGTGCGGTCGAACGGCGCCTCAACGCGCTGCCCAACTTCACGGCCGACGTGGAAGGCGAGCACCTCCACTTCGTTCATGTGAAGGGCGACGGCTCCAAGCCGCCCGTACTGCTTCTCCACGGCTGGCCGGGCTCGTATCTCGAGTTCGAGCGGCTGTTGCAGCCGCTCGCAGCGGACGGGCACGACGTTGTCGTCCCCTCGCTTCCTGGCTTCGCGTTCTCCAACCCGATCACGCGCCCGATCGGCCCGCGGCGGGCTGCTGCACTCGTGCATGGGCTGATGATACAACTTTTCGGCGACGCGCGGTATTTCGTTCAAGGGGGCGATTGGGGCCACGGCATCGCGGCCTGGGCAGCGCATGATCGACCGGACGCTCTGCTCGGCATTCATATCAACATGATGACCGTGCGTGCGGAGGATGCCGCTCCGACGACCGACGAGGAGAAGTCCTTCGCCGCCAAGCGTGCCGCGATTGCCGATCGGGAGAGCGCCTACTTTCACGAGCAGGAAACCCGTCCGCAGACGCTCGGCGTCGCGATGGCCGACAGCCCGGTCGGAGCGGCGGGCTGGATACTCGAGAAGTTCGGCAAGTGGGCCGATCTTCCGACAACCGCCGATGGCGACCCCGACATCTGGAGCAAATTTTCCGAGGAGGAACTCCTCACCAACATCATGCTCTACATCGCGCCGGCATCGTTCGTGACGGCAACCTGGATCTACTACGGCAGCCGGCTTGAGGAGTCGCGGATGCTTCCGGCCGGCACCCGCATCCAGGTGCCGACCGGCGTTGCGGCCTTCCCCGATCCAGTGTTCTTGCCGCCGCCGCGCTCGTTCGCGGAGAAGACCTACAACATCGTGCATTGGACCGACATGCCGCGGGGCGGGCATTTCGCCGCGCTGGAAGAGCCGGAACTGATGCTGGCCGACCTACGCGCCTTTATCGCGACGGTGTCGGGAGCGCGCTTTGGCTGCTTTCGGGACCATGGATTGACTGCCTAAACGTCTCCAATTGGAAGCTTCCTGCCATTCGAAAGTGCCCGCCGCGCACGGCAGTTATCCAATCGCCAAGACCCGAAAGCTGACTGTCCGCTCACGGCCCCATCTCGGCCATCGAAGTCAAACCACCTTCCCACCCCTTCTCCGGATCACGCCGTCTCCTTGACCCGTGCGGCCAGAAAATCCGGCAGGTCGGCAACCGAATCCAGGATGACGTCGGCGATCTCGGCCAGCGATTCGCGGGTGCCGGTGCCGGAGAGCACGCCGACCGCGAGGCCGCAGCCGCCGGCGCGCGCCATTTCGAGATCGTGCCTGTTGTCGCCGACCATGGCGATCTCGCTTGGCTTCAGGCCGGTGAGGTCGCAGAAGGCCTGGATGGTGTCCGGGGCGGGCTTGGGATTGGCGACGGCGTCATATCCGTAAGCGGCGACGAACAGTTGCGCCACGCCGAGCGTGACCAGCGTTTTTTCGGCGCCGCTGGTCGAATCGTTGGTGGCGACGCCAAGCCGGTAGGATCGCTTGTGCAGCAGGGCCAGCGTGTCGACGATATCAGGCAGTGCCACCGCCATCGCCGAGCCCTGAACCGAAGTGATCTCGTTGAAGCGGGCGACGGCCAGCATCTGATCCTCGTTGGACAGGCGCGGAAACCACAGTTCGACGACGTCGAGATTGGTGCCGGAGGCAAAGATGGAGTCGGGCTTGAAGCGCCGGTTGGCGAAATCGAAACCGGCGGCCGCGAGCAGCCTGTCGGCCTTCCAGCGATCGCCGTCGGCTGCATCCATGGCCATGAAATCGGCAACGCCGAGCCAGGTCGCGTTGAAATCGACAAGTGTCCCGTCCTTGTCGAACAATATTCCCTTGATGTCTGCCAAACTTTTCACTCCGAACCACGCAATTGGCGGATGTATCCCACAAGGCCAGCGGTCGACGCGTCGCGCTTGGCGGCACTTTCCTTGCCTTCCACGACAGGCAGGAGGCCGGTCGCCAGTTCCTTGCCGAGCTCTACGCCCCACTGGTCGAAGGAGTTGATGTTGAACAGCGTTCCCTCGACGAAGACGCGGTGCTCGTAGAGCGCGATCAGCCGGCCGAAGGTGCGCGGGTCGAGCTTGCGGTAGAGGATGGTCACCGAGGGCCGGTTGCCGGAGAAGACACGGTGCGGCGCGATGCGGTCGACATCGGCCGGCTTCATGCCCTTGGCCAGCATCTGCGTGCGTGCCTCGTCCAGCGTGCGGCCCTTCATCAAGGCTTCCGACTGCGCCAGGCAGTTGGCGAGCAGCAGGTCATGCTGATGCTTGAGATCAGGCTCGTGGCCGACCGCGGCGGCGAGGAACTCGACCGGGATCAGATCGGTGCCCTGGTGCAGCAGCTGGAAGAAGGCGTGCTGCCCGTTGGTGCCTGGCTCGCCCCAGACCAGAGGCCCGGTCGGCGTCGCCACCGGCGTGCCGTCAAGGGTGACGCTCTTGCCGTTCGATTCCATGTCGAGCTGCTGCAGATAGGCCGGCAGCCGTGACAACCGCTGGTCGTAGGGGATGACCGCGCGGGCCGGATAGCCGCAGATCACGCGGTGCCACCAGCCGACCAGCCCCAGGAGCGCCGGCAGGTTCTTCTGGAGCGGCGCGGTGCGGAAATGCTCGTCCATCTCGTGCGCGCCGTCGAGGAAGGCGCGGAAATTCCGCGGGCCGATGGCGATCATGACCGGCAGGCCGATCGCGCCCCACAGCGAATAGCGGCCGCCGACCCAGTCCCAGAAGCCGAAGACGCGATCCGGCTCGATGCCGAACTTGGCCACCAGGTCGAGCGCGGTCGAGACGGCGGCGAAATGCTTGCCCACGGCTTCCTTGCCGAGCGCTTTCTGCACCCAGTCGCGCGCCGTCTGCGCATTGGTCATCGTCTCGACCGTGGTGAAGGTCTTGGAGGCAATGATGAACAGCGTGGTTTCGGCGGACAGCCCCTTCAGCGTGTCGTGGATATGGGCGCCGTCAATGTTGGAGACATAATGCGCGCGCGGACCGTCATGATAGGGAGCGAGCGCCAGCGTCGCCATGGCCGGACCAAGGTCAGAGCCGCCGATGCCGATGTTGACGATGTCGGTGATCTTCTTGCCGGTGGCGCCTGTTGCCTTGCCCGAGCGGATCGCATCGGCGAAGGCGCCCATCGCGTCGAGCACGGCAATGACATCCGCCTTGACGTCCTGGCCGTCGACCGTGACCCCCTTGCCGGTGAGGTTGCGCAGCGCCGTGTGCAGCACGGCGCGGTCTTCGGTGACGTTGATCTTCTTGCCGGCGAACATGGCGGCGCGGCGGCCCTCGATATCCGCGGCGGCGGCCAGTTTTTCCAGCAAATCCATGGTCGCGGCGTCGACGGCGCATTTCGACCAGTCGAGCAGGAGGTCACCATCGGTGGCGGAGAACGTCTTGAAGCGTTGCGGATCGGCGGCGAAGGCCTGGCGCATGTCGCCAGGGACCGCGGCGCGATGATCGCGCAGGGCGGCAAGCTGTTTCTGGAAGGCTGACTGATCCACTGGCGGGGGACTCCTGGCGTTTTGGACGCACCATATCAGACCGGATGTTTCCGGCGCGTGTCGTCGCGCCACAACTATTGAGCCGAATTCCATCCGGTCAATACGCGGCGATGACGCAGCGCATCACGATGCGATGACACAATGTATCGGGCGGCGAGGTGGTCGCGGCTTATTTCGAGCTTGAAGGATCACTGGCATAAATCCCAAAGATCAGAAAAATTGATTGGCGCAACCCCTTGTGCCACGGTTACGTTCGGCTGGTCCAGCCAAGCAAAAAAGCTGGCCATCGAGGAACATCTCCCATGCCACAGAGAAACGACACGGCGATATGGTCCGGCCTGTTCCGGATTTCGGCCGAATCCGGCCAAACCTTGCAGGCGCAGATCCGCCAAGCCATCGTGGCCGCCATTCTCGACCGCCAGATCGCCGCTTCGATGCCGCTTCCCTCCTGCCGGATCCTGGCCGAGAAACTCGGCGTGGCGCGCGGCACGGTGGTGCTGGCCTTCCAGCAGCTCGTCGACCAGGGTTTCCTGGTGGCGCGCGAGCGGCGCGGCCATTTCGTCAATCCCGAAGTGCTGGCGACGCCGGCCAAGCCGCACCAGAAGGCGCCCGACCAGGCCAACGAGATCGACTGGAAGGCGCGCCGGCAGATCGCGGCCAGCGACATGCCGCCGCCGGCCAAGCACGAGAACTGGATCAAGTCGTCCTACCCCTTCGTCTACGGCCAGTTCGACCCGGCGCTGTTTCCGACCGCCGAGTGGCGCGAGTGCAACCGCATGGCGCTGGCCGTGCTGGAGATCCGCAACTGGGCGTCCGACATGGTCGACCGCGACGATCCGCTGCTGATCGAGCAGATCCAGGCACGGCTCTTGCCCAGGCGCGGCATCTTCGCCAATCCCGACGAAATCATCGTCACGCTGGGCGCCCAGAACGCGCTCTACATGCTGGCCTCGCTGCTGATGACCAAGGGCTCGAAAGTGGCGATGGAGGATCCGGGCTACCCCGATGCACGCTCGATCTTCCGCCTCGCGGGCGCCGACATCGAGCCGGTGCCGGTCGACCAGTCGGGTATCGTAACCTCTTCCATTCCCAATGATTCCGGCTTCGTCTTCGTCACCCCCAGCCATCATTGCCCGACCATGGTGCCGATGTCGGCCGAGCGACGGCAGGACCTCCTGGCGCGCGCCAACCGGCACAACCAGATCATCATCGAGGACGGCTATGACAGCCAGCTTCTCGACGAGGCACCGCAGCAGGCGCTGAAGAGCCTCGACCGCTCCGGCCGTGTCGTCTATGTCGGCTCGATGTCGAAGACGCTGGCGCCGGGCCTGCGGCTTGGCTACATCGTGGCCTCGGCTGGACTGATCGCCGAACTCCGGGCGCTGCGCCGTTTCATGCTGCGCCATCCGCCGGCCAACAACCAGCGCGCCGTGGCATTGTTCCTCTCGCTCGGCCATCACGAAGCGCTGGTGCGGCGGCTGTCGAGCGCCTTCGACGAGCGGCGCAAGCGCCTGGTCCATGCGATTTCCGCCTTCTTGCCGGAGTGGCGCTCGACGGATTCGGCCGGCGGCACCTCGCTTTGGCTGGAAGGACCACGGGGTACCGATTCCCGCGGTTTGGCCGAGGCCGCCGCCTCGCGCAGCGTCATCATCGAGCCGGGCGACCGCTTCTTCGACCGTACCGAAAAGCCTTCGCGTTTCATGCGGTTGGGCATTTCCTCGATCGCGCTGCAGCACATCGAGCCCGGCATCCGGGAATTGGCCACCGCCGCTGGCCGCAGACCCGCCGCGGCCTGATCCATTCTTCGATCCTTTGACGGGAGCCGCCTTCAAGCGGCTCCCGCTCCCTTTTCTCTGGCATACTCGACTGAACCCGCTGGCTCATAGGCTGTGCCAATGCCGGCGGCATAGTCGTGGCACAAAGGGGAAGAAGCAGCCGATGGTGGACCAACCGCCGCGCTGTTTCTCAGGAAAGGTGGAGTGTTTTCCATGTCAGTGGTTCTTGAAAAGCAGGACGCGGCGGATCAACGCTCCCGCCGCTCCGGGGGGCGCGAAGCGCGTCGCGCGATGCGGGCAGCGCCGCTCGCCGACGACATCAAACCGGTGCGTGCCGGCCTCGAGGGCGGCAGCTACGGACCACTCAAGGGCAATGATCGCGAGCGTATCCACGAAGCGGTGCTGACGCTTCTGGAGACAGTCGGCTTCGCCAACGCCATCCCCTCCTGCATCGAGGCGCTGACCCAGGCCGGCGCCACCTATGGCGATGACGGCCGCATCCGGTTCCCGCGCGCGCTGGTGCTCGAGACGATCAAGAAGGCGGCACGGAATTTCACCTTGCACGGCCAGGATCCCAAACACGACATGGTGATACAGGGCAAGCGCGTGCATTACGGCACGGCGGGTGCCGCCGTGCATCTGGTCGATGTCGAGAAGCGCGAATACCGTGAGTCGCTGCTGCAGGACATCTATGACGCGGCCCGCATCGTCGAAGGGCTCGACAACATCCATTTCTTTCAGCGGCCGATGGTGCCGCGCGACATTCCCGATCCGCTCGAAATGGACTTCAACACGCTCTACGCCTGCGTGATGGGCACGTCCAAGCATGTCGGCACCTCGTTCACGGTGCGCGAGAACGTGCAGCCGGCGCTCGAAATGCTCTACGCGATTGCCGGCGGCGAGGACAATTTCCGCGCCAGGCCGTTCGTGTCGAACTCGAACTGCTTCGTCGTGCCGCCGATGAAATTCGCCGAGGATGCCTGCGGCGTGCTCGAAGCATGCGTCGAGGGCGGCATTCCAAGCC
>NZ_RZSJ01000163.1:0-10983 GCF_003998025.1 Mesorhizobium sp. M8A.F.Ca.ET.021.01.1.1 | reverse complement strand
GAACATGCCGTTCCATGCCGAGCATCATGCCTATCCCGGCGTGCCGTTTCACCAATTGCCGCGGTTTCACGCGCTGATCGAGCGGCACCTAAAGGTGGTCGAGCCCGGCTATGTCAGCTTCCACGAGAAATACCTGGAGACGCTGCGCTGACCTTGCGCCGATGCGTCAGCCGGTCTGGCTGCGCGGCGCACGCGCTTTCAACAGACGCTGGATGTCAGCCGCCTTCGACGGCACGCCGATCAGATAGCCTTGCGCCTCGACACAACCGTTGTCGCGCAGCATGTCGAGTTGCCTCTCGGTTTCGACGCCCTCGGCGGTGACGACGATGCCAAGTTCGGTGCCGAGACCGATGATAGAGCGAACGATCGCCGCCGTGTCGCGATTGCCCATGTCGCGAATGAATGATCGGTCGATCTTGATCTTGTCGACCGGAAAACGCCTGAGGTAGCCGAGCGAGGAATAGCCGGTCCCGAAATCGTCCAGCGCGATGCGGATACCGAGCTCACGCAACTGGCGCAGCGTTTTCAGCACGGCCTTGCTCTCGTCCATCAGTACGGTTTCGGTGATTTCCAGTTCCAACTGTCCGGCCGGGACGCCGGAAAAAGCCAGCGCCGAGATGACGGCGCGGGCAAACCCGCTGCTTTTGAGCTGCACCGCCGAGACATTGACCGCAATGCGCAAACCCGGCGGCCAGCTAGCCGCCGTCGCGCAGGCTTTCCTCAGCGCCCACTCGCCAAGCGGCACGATCAGCCCTGTCTCTTCGGCGACGGGAATGAAGTCGTCCGGCACCACCTTGCCGCGCGCCGGCGAATGCCAGCGCATCAAGGCCTCCGCGCCGATGATCTCGCCCGAGGCGATGTTCATGATGGGCTGGAAATCGAGATCGAACTCCTGGCGCGGCAGCGCGGTCTCCAGGTCGACTTCAAGCGCCCGCCGGGCCTGCACGGCGGCGTCCATTCCAGGTTCGAAGAAGCGATAGAGGTTTCGCCCTTCGCTCTTCGCCCGATAGAGCGCCGTGTCGGCGTTCTTCAGCAGCGTGTCGGCGTCACGGCCATCGGCGGGGGAAACGGCGATGCCCAGGCTGACGCCGACATGCATCTCGCGGCTCTTGTCGCGAAATGGTTTTGCGATTGCCTCGACGATGCGCTTCGCCAGTTTCTCGGCATCGGCAATGCCCACGGAGTTGGATTGGATGACGACGAACTCATCGCCGCCGAAACGGGCGATCATGTCCGCATCGTCGCGCAGGCAACGCAGCAGTCTTTCGGCTACGCTCTTCAACAGCCAGTCACCGGCAGGGTGTCCCCAGGTGTCGTTCACAGCCTTGAAACGGTCGAGGTCGAGCGAGAAGATCGCGAGCGGCGTAGCGGCCACATCCTCCAGCGCATGGTCGAGCCGTTCGCGAAACATCGATCGGTTGGGCAGCCCAGTCAGCGTGTCGTGATGCGCAAGATGGGTCATGCGCTCTTCGGCCAGCCGGCGTTCCGTGACGTCGTCGAACGTCGCCACCCAACCGCCGCCACTCATCGGCTGGCGCACGACCAGAAACGTCCTGCCGTCGGCGAGATGGCGATAAGTCGAATGCATTTTGCCCGCCCGCCGGCAGGCTTCGGTCTTGGCGACTTCGCTGTCGACGTCGATCTTCGTGTAGATGCCGAGTTCCAGCAATCGTTCGAGGGCGTCGCGGTGCGTCGTTCCAAGCGGGAAGTCGGCCGCCGTGACATTGTACAGTTCCAGAAAACGCCCGTTGCGCACGATCATCTTGCCGTCGGCGTCGTACATCAGCAGGCCTTGCGACATGTTGGCGAGCGCGGCGTCGAAGCGGCGATGCTGCTCCTTGAGATCCTGCTCGGCGCGCCGCTGTTCGGTGATATCCTCGTAGATCGAGACCCAGCCGCCCGAAGCCAGCGGCCGGTGCGAGATAAGGATGATGCGGCCGTCCGCCAGGATTTCTTCGTAGGCCGAAGGTTTCGCCTGGTCGATATAGGGCTTGCGGATGGCGTAGAGCTCGTCGGCGCTTTGCGAGGCGACGCCGAGGTCGACGCTATGCCGCAGGATGTCGATGAAGCGGATGCCCGGCCGCATCACCTTGGCGTCGAGGTGGAAGATGTCGATGTAGTTGCGGTTGCAGATGATCATGCGTTCATCGGCGTCGAACATGCACAGGCCATGCGACATGTTTTCGACAGCGGCTGAAAAGCGTTCGTTCTGCTCGCGCAGCTCATCTTGCATGCGGCGAGGGCGTTCCACGCCTCCGGCCGCCCGTTCCGGGCCGACCGAACCATCCTTGACATCCACGACGGGCATGAGGCGCCCCTGCGGTGCTTGATCGAACACCACACTGTTGACGCTTCCGGTTAATTTAGCGTTTTCTACCCTAGCGCGGATGTCGCAACGTGATGTCTTGACGTCTCGATCGCCGAAAACCGCTTCAGGAAGGCATTCTGCGCCGAGGTCACCGAGCGTGGCGCGAAGTCGAAGCGCTCCGCGGAAAAACCGCGCGGGCGGCCGAAGAACTCCGTCGCCTCGGCGCTCGAAAAGCCGGCGAGCAGCGTTGCCTCGAAATAGGCGGCGATCTGGTCGGCGCGCTTGATCTCTTTGCGGAGTACCGCGGCCGGTTCGGGAGGCAGCGAGAAACGCAGATGGATGGCGCGCTGCAGGCGCAATTCGCAATCCTTGTAGCTGCCGCCCATCACCGACTTGAATGGCGAGATCATGTCGCCGATGACATATTCGGGCGCGTCGTGCAGCAGCGCCGCCAACTGGTCGTCGGCCGAAGCCTGGGGCACCAGTTCGTTGAACAGCGCCTCGACCAGCAGCGAATGCTGGGCGACGGAAAAGGCGTGCTCGCCACTGGTCTGGCCGTTCCAGCGGGCAACGCGGGCAAGCCCATGCGCAATGTCCGAGATCTCGATGTCGAGCGGCGAGGGGTCGAGCAGGTCGAGCCTGCGGCCTGACAGCATGCGCTGCCAGGCGCGTGGTGGCGCGCCGGCGCGGTCCGCCGCCATCAGGTTTCCTCCGTGCCGGCGGCATCCTGCGGGAAACTGAATTTGGCCCAGGCAGGAATGGTGAGCGTCACCGGAGCATCGGCCGCCAGAATTGGTTGGCCAACGTCCAACGCCGCCTTGACCCTGTCTATGCGGGCAATGGCGAGCCCTGATGTGCCGGCACTTGAGCCGAGCGTGCCAACCGACCGCCCCTCGACAGTCAGTTCGGTGCCGACGGGGGGCAGGGGAAGCCCGGCCTCGACAATCAGCACGCGCCGCCTGGCCGTGCCCCGATGCTGCATGCGCGAGACCACCTCCTGGCCGACATAGCAGCCCTTCTTGAAGCCGACACCGCCCATCTCGTCGAGCAGCACGTCATGCGGGAACGCATCGCCGAGTGCATAGTCGGGTCCGCTCTCGGCAATGCCGTGGGCGATGCGAAAGGCCTGCCACGCGGCGATGTCGCCGGTATCCGCGGTGCCGGCATAGAAGCGCGTGACGCCTTCGTCGCCAAAGCGCCTGTCGGCGACCGCGGTTGAATCACTTTCTGAGGCGATTGATTCCTTTCCCCACGCGACGGTGACAAGCGTTTGTTCCGACTTGGCAATCTCGACCTTGGCGCGAAGCTTGTAGAGCATCAGCCGGCGAATGAAATCGTCTGAAACGTCGGCACGGCATTCGATGCGGAAGGCGTTTTCGCCGGCCCGCGAGATCAGGAAGTCGAACAGGATCTTGCCCTGCGGCGTCAACAGCGCGCCCGGCTTGGCCTCACCATTGCCAAGCGCATCGAGATCGGTGGTCAGGATGTTTTGCAGAAAGTGTTCGGCATCCGGGCCGGAGACGATGATGAGCGCGCGGTCTTTCAGCAGGGCAAAGGGCATGGGGCGGATAAAAGCCTGATCTTGCAAAACGGTTGGCCATTACGTAAGCCGCTGACACTCCCCCCGCAAGAGAGCATCACCATGACCTACGACCTCATCCTGACAGGCGGCACAGTGGCCAATCATGACGGCGAGGGGCTGCGCGACGTCGGCGTGACGGGCGGGCGCATCGCCGCGATCGGCGATCTGCGCCAGGCCTCGGCTGGCGAGACGATCGACTGCCGGGGCCTGCATATCCTGCCGGGCGTCGTCGACAGCCAGGTGCATTTCCGCGAGCCGGGACTGGAGCACAAGGAAGACCTGGAAACGGGTTCGCGCGCGGCGGTGCTGGGCGGTGTCACCGCCGTGTTCGAAATGCCCAACACCAACCCGCTGACCACCAGCGAGGCAACGCTTGCCGACAAGGTCCGGCGCGGCAGTGGCCGCATGCATTGCGATTTTGCTTTCTGGGTTGGCGGTACCCGCGACAACGCCAGGGACGTCGGCGACCTCGAACGTTTGCCGGGGGCCGCTGGAATAAAGGTCTTCATGGGCTCGTCCACCGGCGACCTGCTGGTCGAGGACGATGAAGGTGTCGCCTCGATCCTGCGAAACACCCGCCGCCGCGCCGCTTTTCATTCGGAGGACGAGTTCCGCCTGCGCGAGCGCCTGGGCGAGCGCATCGAGGGCGACCCGTCATCGCATCCGGTCTGGCGTGACGAGATCGCCGCCTTGCGCTGCACCGAAAGGCTGGTCCGCATCGCGCGCGACGTCCGCGCCCGCATCCACGTCCTGCACATCTCGACCGCCGAGGAAATACTGTTCCTCGAACAACACAAGGATGTCGCGACCTGCGAGGCCACACCGCACCATCTGACGCTGAGCGCCGACGACTATGCGCGCCTCGGCACGCTGATCCAGATGAACCCGCCGGTGCGCGACAAGCGCCATCGCGACGGCGTCTGGCATGGCATTGCGCAGGGCATTGTCGACGTGCTCGGCTCCGACCACGCGCCGCACACATTGGCCGAGAAGGCAAAATCCTATCCGGCTTCACCCTCGGGCATGACCGGCGTGCAGACGCTGGTGCCGATCATGCTCGACCACATCAATGCCGGCCGGCTGACCCTGCAGCGCTTTGTCGATCTCTCCAGTCATGGCCCGCAGCGCATCTTCGGCATGGCCCGGAAGGGCCGCATCGCCGCCGGCTACGACGCCGATTTCACCATTGTCGACATGAAGCGGCGCGAGACCATCACCAACGCGCAGGCCGGCTCGAAAGCCGGTTGGACACCCTATGACGGCAAGCAGGTGACCGGCTGGCCGGTCGGCACCGTCATCCGCGGTCAGCGCGTCATGTGGGAAGGCGAAATCGCCGTGCCAGGCCAGGGCAGGGCGGTGGAGTTCTCCGAGGCATTGCCTGGTTAGGCAACCAGTGGCTGTGCGTTGATTTTTAAGCGTTCCGCATTATGTTCAAGGCATTATGCAGGCACATATCGCGCCTATGATTGACCCCGCCGAGTTTCCAGAGCTGCAAGCGCTCTTGTGGAATCGCGATGCCGCGCGACTGATCCCGGCCGACGAAGCATTTGCGTTGTACGAGCGCAATTGGCGCTTTGTCGATCAGACACGGCTTACGACGCGCGAGAAATTGCTTATCCAGAATCTCGCCAGCGAATTCGGTCACGGTATCCTTCTGACTGCCGGCTGAATTGTCCTCCTGTGCTGGTTTTCGCCTCGCATTTGCAACCTCAAAACCGGACATTTCGCGAGCGGAAGCCATGAAGGAATTCAGAAAGCCGGAACACAGGATTATCGCTGAAGCCCTCGCGCTTATGGACCGCGATTTCCTGACCGCAGCCCAATGCTGGTTCGGTGGCGGGACGGCGATTGTGTTGAAATTGGGCGAGTATAGGCGGTCGTTGGACGTCGATTTTCTGTGCGCGGACGTCGACGGCTATCGCCAATTGCGAATGTCAGCAGTCGAACGCGGTGTAAGGGCATTCTTTCCTGAACCAGTCGAAGCTGTACGGGATTTTCGGATTGATCAGTATGGCCTGAGGACCGTGGTAAAGTTGAGGGGGCAATTGATCAAGTTTGAAATCGTTCGTGAAGCCCGCATCCCATTGCAAGGTCGTTTCGACGACGATCTAAATGTACCTTCTTTGACCCCCTCGGACATGTTCGCCGAGAAGTTATTGGCGAATGCCGATCGATGCCAAGACCGTGCTGTCGGCTATCGCGATGCTATTGATCTGGGGATGTTGATCAGCGCCTACCGGGAGATCCCGAGCGACGCTGTAGCCAAGGCCCAGGCTGCATATGGACAGGATATCCAGCGCAAGGTTGTTTGGGTGGTTAACAAGCTTCGGGATGCGGAAGAATTGAATTACGCAGCCGAGATCCTACAGATGGAGGCTGACATGGCTTGCGGCGCCATTTCGGCTCTTCGAAATGAGAGCATTCGCATTTGGCCTGATGCTGACATCAGCGAAGAACCTGCCAGCCCGCTCAAATAGCAACATCGTCTACGATGCTTGCATCCTGGCGCAACCAGGCAGGCGATGGCTTCAATCGCCGGCCACGAAGAAGGTCCATTGTCCGGCGGGTGTGATGCCGACGCGATAGAAGATGTAGGCGCCGAACTGTTTCATGTCGTCGAAATCGCCGGCCGTGACGATCTTGAACAGCTCGACCCGCTGCTTGGCGTCGAGTTTGTCGAGCGGCAGCGCGAAGAAATACGGCCAGACATAGAGTTCCTGTGGCGTGCCCGCATCGACACGGACGTAGCCGGCGGAGAGCACCTCCTCCAGAATAGCCAGGATCTCCTGGCCGTCAGGGTCGCCCGACAGCCCTTTGAGGAAGGCGATGGCGTCGCCATCGATATCGGCAAGCGACAGTTGGGTCATGCTGTCGCCCTTGCCGATCAAGGGCCTGAGCTTCTCGATGTCGCCGCTCTTGCAGGCTTCGATGATCAGGTCATGCATGCGCCGCACCGGCTCGGGCAGCTTGCCGAGGTCGTAGACGACTTCCGGCAGGGGCGCCTCGGGATCGACACGCGGCCTGTTGCTGCCGCCATCCGATGGAGTGTCAGGCTCCGCGGCGTCGGGAGCGGCCGGTTGGCTGCTCGAAGGCGATGTCCCCACCGGGTCAGGCATGGGAACTGTGCTTCCGGGCGTTGAACTATCGCCATCCGTCGACGGTGTGACCGGCGAGGGGAGTTCTTCGTTTTTGATCTCGCTCAGTGCATAGGCAGGGCTGCTGGCCAGGCACGTCGCCAAGGCAATCGCGCCACAGCAAGCAGCGAGGCGGATGTAGAGGACAAGGCCCTTCGGCCTGCCTGACATCGGAAAATTCACTGCCCGTATCTCCCTGCTCCGGGCATGGTGCCCGATCGGCATCCAATCGTCAAAGAACCTGATATCGGTTCAGTGCCGCAGCCGCTCGGGTTCGAAGGCGCCAGCAATCACTTTTTCACGCATACGGTCCAGCAGGGCAAGGGCCGAGGTCTCGCCATTGGCGCGCAGCATTTCGCCGAATGCCGTTTCGAGTGCCGCCTCGGCAATGATCTCGGGCTCGATGCCGGCCGAAAGACCTTCCGCCCAGGCTTCGCTGTGGCTCTCAACCGCCGTCAGGCGCTTCTCTTCCCTGACCAGCGCGTCGATGTCGTTGGCAGCATGTTCCATAAGCGATGTCCACCCTTTCAAGCGGCAACCCATCAGTGTGGATCAGGCTTGATCTGTTCCATTCATAGGCAGCTCCAAGTAAGTATCTGTAAATACGACATTTTTTAGATCGTCTGTTACAGGGGCCGACTGTGTTTGGCGAAGCTGCGTTTCAACCCGGATCAAACTTAGCCGATTAGGCCGGCCTGCGGGGCGAAAACCTTCAGTTTGAGTTAATTCCGCATTCGCGTGGTAACGTTTGATTAACGCTGTTGCAGAAGTGCAACATCAGGATTGCACCAAGACTTGGACAGGCACAAGCCGGATATGGCGATCATCGGTCGCGACGGGCCTGATATCTGTTGATGGATGCTCAGTTGCCATAACGCGAGGCGATGTCGCGCGACAGCGTCTCACCTTCCTTCATATAACGGCTGATGGCTTCAGTGGCCGAAGCGGTGCACTGGGTGTAGGTGCCGCCGAAGGAACGATAGCCGCGGTTGAAGCTGGCGATGAAGCGGGCGCGGCGTTCCGGGTCAGGGTTTTCCGAATCGAGCAGTTTTTCCATCTCGTCCCGCCACTGGTCGCCTTTCTCCCCGCACAGATTGCGCAGGAAATGCAGTGACCCCAGAACTTCCGCCAGCCGCATCAGCCCCGGCTCGAACGGCGACTCGGCACTGAAGGCAGGCCGCGCCGGGACAGCCGCGCTGACAGCAAGGCAAATGGCGAGGAGTATTGACGGACGGTTCATAGATCTTCTCTGACCGACGGCTTAGGCCGTTATCGTCTGTCGAACGGCTTAGGCCGTCATGGCTGGCGAGACAACATAAGCCTTGTGACGAAACAATTTGTCGCCTGCAAGGCGATTTTCAGTGCCGCCTCAGTGGGTCTGAAGGGGACCGAGGAGTTCCTCTGCGACCGCGAATACCGAGCCGACAAGCGGCAGCAGGGTCATCTCCTTGAGTGTATAGAAGGCCGCTGTCTCGGCGTCGTCACTGGCCACGGCCTCGCCACCGGCATAGGCGGCGCCGAAGACCGTGAGCAGATAGTCGACTGGGTGGCTGTCGTCCCTGCCGTCGATGTGGATTTCCCGAAGAGGCCGCAAGCCGGTGGCGCGCAAGCCGGTCTCTTCCACCAGTTCACGCCGTGCCGCATCCTCCAGCGTCTCGTCGCCTTCGACCTTGCCGCCGGGAAAGGCGTAGAGCCCTTGCGAAGGCGGCCTTGCCCGTTTCACGAGGAGTATGCTGTCCCCCCGCACGACGGCGACCGAGACGGCGGGAAGTGTCTTTCGTGCTTCGTTCATGATCAGGCTCATTCGCGGGCCGGTCTGTTGTGGACCGCCCGGTAAGAGGAAGCATTACCGGTTGCGCAACACCGGTTCCATAGCCACTTTCGGAGCCGAACCATTCGAAAGGCTCCATCATGTGCGGACGTTTTGCCTTGACCGCCACGCCGGACCGGACCGCCGCCTTCCTGGGCCTTGCCGAGCTCGAGGATTTCCCGGCCCGCTACAACATCGCGCCGACGCAGCCGGTCCTGATGGCGACTGCTGGCGTGCCGCGGGCTGCAGGCTCCAACCTGCCGGATCGGCAGCCGATGCTGGTGCGCTGGGGGCTCCTTCCTGCCTGGGTCAAGGACACCAGGGAGTTTCCGCTGCTGTTCAACGCGCGCTCGGAAGGCGCAGTCGAAAAGGCCTCGTTCAAGGCCGCCATGCGCCATCGCCGTGCGCTGGTGCCGGCATCCGGCTTTTACGAGTGGCGGCAGACCGGAGGCAGGAAGGGGCAACCCTATTGGATCCGGCCGCGGCATGGCGGATTGGTCGCCTTTGCCGGCCTGATCGAAACCTATGCCGAGCCGGGCGGCTCGGAGATGGACACCGGCGCCATCCTGACCGTCAACGCCAACGCCGACATCGCCCATATCCATGACCGCATGCCGGTGGTGATCGATGTCTCCGACTTTGCCCGCTGGCTGGATTGCCGCACGCTCGAACCGCGCGATGTCGCCCATCTGCTGCGGCCGGCACAGCCCGATTTCTTCGAGGCGATCCCTGTCTCCGGCCTTGTCAACAAGGTCGCCAACACCGGACCGGAGATTCAAGAGAGAGGCGAGGTTGGGCCGGAACCCGAGAAAGTCAGGCGCCAGAAACCCGGCGCGGACGACAGTCAGATGACGCTGTTCTAGCGAAGCCAGTCGGGGTCTTTATGTTCAGGGCGCTTGTTCGCGCCCTCGGTGTCGGCCGGGGCGCCGCTTCAGGCGGCGCGGGGCGATACGATCTTCTGCGCCGGCTTCTTCTTCTTGGCGGTGTGAAGAAGGGCGGCGACGATGGCTGCCGGACCGATCGCACGATAGTGGTTGGCCAGCGCCGGTTGCTTGGCGCGATTGGCTTCCTGCTTGCTTCGAGACATGTTTCTCTTCCCAGATAACGTTTTCGTGTATGCGACTTGGTCGCCGAATCCGACCAAATCGTGACGCTTGCTGATCTAGCCGGCGAATGTTTCATGACTGTGCCGACATGTTTAATAAAATGTTTCATTGGCTGATTCCGTGTAATCGGGCGATGCGTTTGCCAGCCCTCGCGATGTTTTTCCCGGGATCAGCGACTTGACGGCAACACTGGTCGGGGCGATAAAGCCGCCCATGAAAACGTCTTTCGCCATTTGTGGCATATGCATTATTGGCTAGCCTCGCGCTGGTCCGGACGTTTTCGCCTCATCTTCCCCAGATTGGACAAACGCCCCGGCCAGCAGGCTGGAGTCTGATTTGCGCCTCGGCGCGGGGCTGGCTCCATCCAGACAAGAAGTTCTGAAACCGGGAAGGCTTGGAATGTCTGACGCATCGCAGGGCCTGCGCCTCTACAACACGCTGACGCGCGCGAAAGAGGACTTCGTGCCGATCGATCCGCGAAATGTGCGCATGTATGTCTGCGGCCCGACCGTCTACGACTTCGCCCATATCGGCAACGCCAGGCCGGTCATCGTCTTCGACGTGCTGTTCCGTCTGCTGCGCCATCTCTATGGCGAGACGCACGTCACCTATGTGCGCAACATCACCGACGTCGACGACAAGATCAACGCGCGCGCGTTGCGTGATTTCGGCGGCGAGATATCAGCCGGCACACTGTCGCTTAACGAAGCGATCCGGCGGGTTACCGAAAAAACCGCCGACCAGTTCCACAGGGACGTCGCCACGCTTGGCTGCCTGGAGCCGACGGTCGAGCCGCGCGCCACCGAATTCGTCGAGCCCCGCGCCGACGGTAAGGCTGACATGATCACCTTGATTCTAAGCCTGATCGGGCGCGGCCACGCCTATGTCGCGGCGGGCGAAGTTCTGTTCGATACTGCATCGATGCCGGACTATGGGCAATTGTCGAAACGCAATCTCGACGAGCAGCAGGCCGGCGCCCGCATCGCCGTCGACGCCCACAAGAAAAACCCCGGCGATTTCGTGCTGTGGAAACTGTCTTCGGC
>NZ_RZSJ01000162.1:0-10997 GCF_003998025.1 Mesorhizobium sp. M8A.F.Ca.ET.021.01.1.1 | reverse complement strand
GGCCGGGGTGTTGGAGAATGGCGGCAATATCGGCGTTCTCGTCGACCAGAAATTCTCCAACGGCCTGGACACGACCTTCTTCGGCCGTCCCTGCCAGAGCAACCGCGTGCTCGGCACCCTTGCCCGTCACTATGACTGCGATGTCTACCCGGCGCGCTGCGTCAGGTTGCCGGGCAACCGCTTCCGGCTCGAGATCGAGGACAAGCTGGTCTTGCCGCGCACCGCCGACGGCAGCGTCGACGTCCACGCCACCACCCAGATGTTGAACGACGTCGTCGAGCGCTGGGTCCGCGAGGACCCCGGCCAGTGGATGTGGTTCCACAAAAGGTGGGAGATCAGCAACTGGCGGCGAAAAAAGCGCACCAAGGTGGCTCCCGTCGCAAACGCCTGAGCGAGCCGCCGGCGGGAACGTGAGTTCCTCCGCCGACAGACAAAGCCAATATCAGCGAATCGCCAACCGCCTAGTTCGTGACGACAATGCGCGTATTGCCGAATCCGACTTCGCGCACCATCGAATAGAAGGCCGCGGCATTGGCCGTATGCAGCCTTACGCAGCCATGCGAAGCTGGGCGGCCGAGTTGCCTGACGGCGCCTGTTCCATGGATGGCATAACCACCATGGAAGAATACGGAATAAGGCATCGGCGACATTTCGTACTTGCGCGAATACCACATCCGCGCCGTGCGCTGCGGCCGGTAGGTGCCGCGTGGCGTGAAATAGCCCGGACGGGCGGTCGACACGGCCCACCGATAGACCGAATCACCATAGCGGACCGTCATTGTCTGCGACGACACGTCGATATTCGCCACCAACGTGGCCGCCTCGCTCGCGACCGATGCGCCAAACAGCGCGACGGCCAGCACCGTTGCCTTAAGGAACGACATTTTCATGCGATCAAACCCCTTTGATTGCCCCTTGCCTGCCCGCCATCACGTTATTTTTCACCTTTTTAATGGCAGTGAACAGATAGCACACACTCCTTGACCAATTCGCCAATCCAATGCAGCGAATTTGAACGATTTCCCGCGATAGTTGCCGCCAGGACACGTTGCACCGATTTGGTCGACGGGCTTGCAAAACCGTGGGGTTCGCTGCTCAACTCGTGGCATGAACGAGAGACTCCTCAAGGCAATCGACAGCAAGCGCGACGAGTTGGTGGCGCTGACCGCCGACCTGATCCGCTTTCCGACCATCAATCCACCCGGCGAAGCCTACAGGCCATGCGCCGACTATATTGGTGCGCGGCTAAGGAAACGCGGCTTCGAAACCGAGTTCATCCGCGCCGAAGGCACGCCCGGCGACACCGATCGCTATCCGCGCGTCAATGTCGTTGCCCGTTTCGATGGCCGGTCACCGGGCGCCTGCGTCCACTTCAATTCGCATATCGACGTGGTCGAGGCCGGCGAAGGCTGGACGGTGGATCCCTTTGCCGGCGTCATCAAGGACGGCAAGGTCTATGGCCGAGGCGCCTGCGACATGAAGGGCGGCCTGGCTGCCTCCATCATCGCCGTCGAGGCTTTCATGGAAGTCTTCCCCGACTTTCCCGGCGCCATCGAGATCTCGGGCACGGTCGACGAGGAGTCCGGCGGCTTTGGTGGCGTCGCCCATCTCGCCGGGCTCGGCTATTTCTCGAAGCCCAGGGTCGACCACGTCATCATCCCCGAGCCCTTGAACAAGGACCGCATCTGCCTTGGCCATCGCGGCGTCTGGTGGGCGGAGATCGAGACCAAGGGCGAGATCGCGCACGGCTCGATGCCGTTTCTCGGCGACAATGCGGTGCGCCATATGGGCGCCGTCCTCAGGGCATTCGAGGACGAATTGTTCCCCGCACTCGACCGCAAGATCACGCGCATGCCGGTCGTACCGGAGGGCGCCAGGCGCTCGACCATGAACATCAACTCCATCCATGGCGGCCAGACCGAGGATTTCCGGCCCGGCCTGCCCTCGCCCAACGTGCCCGATTCCTGTCGTTTGACCATCGACCGCCGCTTCCTGCTCGAGGAGGATCTGGCCACGGTCAAAAGCGAAGTGACCGGCATTCTCGATCGGCTGAAGCGGGAGCGCAAAAAATTCGACTACGAGATACGCGACCTGATGGAAGTGCTGCCGCTGATGACCGAACGCGACGCGCCGGTGGTCAAGGCGGTGGCGCAAGGCATTCATGCCATCTTCGACCGCGAGCCCGACTATGTCATATCCCCCGGCACCTACGATCAGAAGCATATTGCCCGCATCGGCCACATCTATGACTGCATCGCCTACGGACCCGGCATTCTCGACCTCGCCCACCGGCCGGACGAATGGGTCGGCATATCGGACATGGTGGAATCGGCCAAGGTGATGGCGATCGGGCTCGACGTGCTGCTGCGTGGCACCTCCACGGGATAACCCTCCATCGCGACAAGCTTCGACCTTCCTACACGGCTGGCACGGCAAAAACATTCCCAGCCATCCTGCCTGACAGCACGAAACGCAATTTACTCCCGCGCGAAATCACGCTTCTATCGCCCGGTTTGAGCACGTGTCCTGAACGCATGGGGAGTTGCACGATGAGACTGTGGAAAACCATTCTGGCCGCGGCGGTCCTTGCGCTAGCCGCTGGAAGCCAGGCCTTTGCGGCCCGGACCGACCTGGTCATCGGCATTCCGCTCGAACCTCCGCATCTCGATCCGACCGCGGGCGCCGCGGCGGCGATCAAGGAAGTGCTCTACGCCAATGTCTTCGAGGGCCTGACCCGGATTGGCCCCAATGGCGAGGTGCTGCCGGATCTGGCCGAGAGCTGGACCATTTCCGATGACGGCAAGGTCTACACCTTCAAGCTGCACACCGGAGTCAAATTCCATGACGGCGCCGATTTCAGCGCCGACGACGTGAAATTCTCGCTCGACCGGGCCCGCGCCGACAATTCGGTGAATGCGCAAAAAGGCCTGTTCGCGGCCATCGACAAGGTCGAAATCGTCGATCCGGCAACGGTCAAGGTCACGCTGAAGAACCCGCAAGGATCCTTCCTCTACGATATGGGCTGGGGCGACGCGGTGATGGTGTCGCCAAAGTCAGCCGACACCAACAAGGAGAACCCTGTTGGTACCGGCCCGTTCAAGTTCCAGAACTGGGCCAAGGGATCGTCGATCACCCTGGTAAAAGCCGACCATTACTGGGGCGCTCCGGTGTTCCTCGACAAGGTCGAGTTCCGCATCGTGCCGGATGCCGCGGCCTATGTGCCGGCCCTGCTGTCCGGCGACATCCAGGCCTTCCCCTTCTTCGATCCCGACAGCCTGGCACAGGTGAAGGACGATCCGCGTTTCAAGGTGGTGATCGGCTCGACCGAAGGCGAGACCATCCTGTCGATCAACAACAAGAAGCCGCCTTTCGACAAGCTGCAGGTCAGGCAGGCGATCTCCTACGCGCTCGACCGCAAGGCGATCATCGACGGCGCCTCGGCCGGTCTCGGACTGCCGATCGGCTCGCACATGTCGCCGGCCAACAAGGACTATGTCGACCTCACCGGCCTCTATCCGCACAATGTCGACAAGGCCAAGGAACTGTTGAAGGAGGCCGGGCTGGAGAACGGCTTCAAGGCGACGCTGAAACTGCCGCCGCCCAGCTATGCCAGGCTCGGCGGCGAGATCATCGCCTCGCAACTTCGCGACGTCGGCATCAATCTCGAGATCATCCCTGTCGAATGGGCGCAGTGGCTGGACCAGGTGTTCACCAAGAAGGACTACGACCTGACCATCGTCTCCCACACCGAGCCCAACGACATCGATATCTATTCGCGCAAGGACTACTACTTCAACTACGACAATCCGACCTTCGACAAGGTGATCGCCGACCTCAACCTCACCTCCGACGAGGCCAAGCGCAAGGAGCTGCTTGGCGAGGCGCAGAAGATCCTGGCCGACGACGCCGTGGTCGGTTTCCTCTACGAATTGCCCAAGGTCGGTGTCTGGGACGCCAAATTGCAGGGCCTGTGGGAAAACGCGCCGATCCAGGCCAATGATCTCACCAAGGTGAAGTGGAGCGAATGAGGTCTGTGGTGCGAGCGCCGCTCCTTCGCCTCCCATGACCGCCTACCTCCTCAAGCGCCTTGCCATCGCCCTTGCCACGCTGGTGCTTGCCTCGATGGTGGTCTTCGCCGTGCTGGAAATCCTCCCCGGCGACCCTGCGCGGCTGATGCTGGGCATGAACGCCAGCGCCGATCAGGTGGAACTCTTGCGTAACCAGATGGGCCTCAACGCGCCGCTCGTCCTGCGCTATTTGCACTGGGCAGGCGGCCTGCTCAGCCTCGATTTTGGCCGCTCCTATACCTATTCGGTGCCGGTCATCGATCTCGTGCGTGAACGGCTCGCCGTCTCGCTGCCGCTGGCGCTGATCGCGCTTGCGCTCTCCACCATCATCGCCGTTCCGGTCGGGCTTTATTCCGCCAGCCGGCGCGGACGGGCCGGCGACACGATTTCAATGGGCGTGGCGCAGCTTGGCGTCGCCGTGCCCAATTTCTGGTTCGCGCTGATGCTGATCTATGTCTTTGCCGTCTGGCTGCGGCTGGTCCCGGCCGGTGGCTTCCCGGGCTGGAGCGCCGGCGCCTGGCCGGCGCTGAAATCGCTGCTGTTGCCGGCGGTGGCGCTTGCCCTACCGCAAGCGGCGATCCTGGCGCGCGTCACCCGCTCGGCGCTGATCGAGATCCTGAACGAGGACTATATCCGCACCGCCCGCGCCAAGGGTCTGCCCTATCGGGCCGTGCTGTGGCGGCACGCACTGCGCAACGCCATGATCCCGGTGCTGACCATCCTTGGCTTGCAATTCGCCTTCCTGCTCGCCGGCACCATCATCATCGAGAATGTCTTCTACTTGCCCGGGCTCGGCCGGCTGGTGTTCCAGGCGATCACCCAGCGCGACCTGATCGTCGTCGAAAGCGTCGTCATGCTGCTGGTCGCAGCCGTCATTGCCGTCAACCTCGTCGTCGACCTTTCCTATGCGGTGGTCGACCCGCGCCTGAGAAGCCGGCAATGACGCTGCGCATCGACATCCCCGAGGAGACGTTCCGCAGCATTCTGGCCAAGGCGTTTGGAAATACCGCCTTCGTCACCGGCTTCGCCATCACCGTGCTGATCGTGGCGATGGCTGTGATCTCTTACGTCTGGACACCCTACGATGTGACGAAGCTGGTCATAGCCGACAAGACGCAAGGCCCCTCGCTGGCCCATTGGTTCGGCACCGACCATTTCGGCCGCGACATCCTGTCGATGATCATGGTCGGCGCCCGCAACTCGATTGCCGTGGCGCTGGTCGCGGTCGGCATCGGCATGGGAGTCGGCGTGCCGCTCGGCACCTTTGCCGCCGCGCGCGGCGGCCTCGTCGACGAGGCGCTGATGCGCGTCAACGACCTCGTCTTCGCCTTCCCGGCGCTGCTCTCGGCGATCATGATCACCGCCATTTTCGGGCCCGGCGCCGTCAACGCCATCATCGCCATCGGCATCTTCAACATTCCGGTCTTTGCCCGCGTCGCTCGCGCCGGCGCGCTTGCCGTCTGGCCGCGCGAATTCATCCTGGCCGCGCGCGCCGCCGGAAAAAGCCGCACGCAGATATCGATCGAACATGTGCTGCCCAACATCGCCACGCTGCTCCTGGTGCAAGGCACCATCCAGTTCGCGCTGGGCATCCTGGCCGAAGCGGGGCTTTCCTATCTCGGCCTCGGCGCGCAGCCGCCAATGCCGAGCTGGGGCCGCATGCTGTTCGACGCCCAGACGCGCATGGTGGTGGCGCCGTGGATGGCGATCTTCCCCGGCATGGCGATCGTCGTCACCGTGCTCGGCCTGAACCTTTTGGGCGACGGCATCGCCGATATTCTCGACCCGAAATCGCGGCGGCAGCGATGAGCCTGCTAGAGATCGAAAACCTATCGTTGACCATCGGCGACACGCCGATCCTGAAGGAGATCGAACTCTCCGTCGCGCCCGGCGAGATCATGGGATTGGTCGGCGAATCCGGCTCCGGCAAATCCATGACCGCGCTGACGGTGATGCGACTCCTGCCCCATGCCGCACGCGCCACCGGGCGCGTCACATTCGACGGCATCGATATCCTCGCGGCAACCGAGGACCAGATGTGCGCTTTGCGCGGCGACGACATCGGCATGGTGTTCCAGGAACCGATGACGGCGCTCAATCCTGTCAAGACGATCGGCGAACAGGTCGCTGAAGGCATACGCTGGCACACCAGGGCAAGCCGAGCCGACGCAGAGGAGCGGGCGCGAAAAATGCTCGACCGCGTCGGGCTGCCCTCGGCAAAGTTCCCGCTGTCGCGCTATCCGCACGAATTGTCCGGCGGCCAGCGCCAGCGCGTCGTCATCGCCATTGCCTGCGCGCTGAAGCCGAAGCTCTTGATAGCCGACGAGCCGACGACAGCGCTCGACGTGGTGCTGCAGGCACAGATCCTCGACCTGCTGCGCGACCTCGTTGCGGAAAGCCGCATGGGCTTGCTGCTGATCTCCCATGATCTCGCTGTCGTGACCGAGATGGCCGACCGCATCACCATCCTGCGCCATGGCGAGGTGATAGAGGCCGGCGACACGGCGAGCACGCTCTCCGGTCAGCTTCATCCCTATACGCGCCAACTGGCGCAGGCCTCGATGCATGTTCCGGCGCGCGCCAAACCTCATCTCGTCGGGACGGACCAACCTCTGCTGCAGGTCGAAGGCATCACCCGCGACTATCCCGGCCGCCGGACTTCGCTGTTCAGGCGCGCGCCTGCCATCCGCGCGGTCGACGACGTCTCCCTGTCGATGGCGCCGGGCCAGTCGGTGGCGCTGGTCGGCCGCTCCGGCTGCGGCAAGTCGACCCTTGCCCGCATGATCCTGGCGCTGGACCGGCCGAGTTCGGGCGCGATCCGCTTTCGCGGCGAAGCCATCACCGGCAAGAGCGAAGCCGAGTTGAAGCCCGCCAGGCGCGATATGCAGGTCGTCTTCCAGGACCCCTACGGCTCCTTCGATCCGCGCCAGAAGGTCGAAAAACTGGTCGCCGAGCCCCTGCATGTCCTGGAGAAAAAACCGACGCGCGCCGAAAGCCGGGAGATGGTGGCGCATGCGCTGCACGAGGTCGGCCTCGACCAGCGTGACATGGACAAATACCCGCACGAATTTTCGGGCGGCCAACGCCAGCGCCTGTCGATCGCCCGCGCCATCATCACCCGCCCAAAACTGGTGGTCGCCGACGAGCCGGTCTCGGCACTCGATGTCTCGATCCGCGCGCAGATCCTGGACCTTTTCGCCGGGCTCAACCAGAAACTCGGCATCGCCTATCTCTTCATCACCCATGATTTGACCGTCGCCCGCGCCATCACGGACGAAGTGCTGGTCATGCATGAGGGCAAGATCGTCGAGCGGGGCAAGACGAACGACGTGCTCGACCATCCGCAATCCGAGGCCGCCAGGGCGCTGGTAGCGGCGGCGCCGGATCTGCACCGCGCAATCGCCAAGCGGATGCAGGAACAGGGGTGATCGACCGGTTCTCGATGCAAATCCATCGTGCCAGTGGCTCGATGGAAGGCCGCGAACGCTGGGGAGATGCCGCAGGCAGCAGGCCCGGCCGGGACCTCCGCCCCTACTCTTCCGGCTTCACCACGTCGACCGGGCTGATGTCGAGCAAATCGAGCGTGCGGCGCAGCAGCCGCACCTCGCTCTCGGCCAGTTGCGAATCCGCCTTGGCGATCTCCGCCATGTGCTGCGCCAATTGCTTGCGGCGTTCGACGTCGAGGTCGCGGAACAGCGCGATCGCTTGCGAGCCGTTGGTCTCGTAGCCGAATTCGTTGAGATATTCGATGACGCTGTCGATGCTGGTTTCCGGAATGCCGAAAGCCCCCTTGCAGATGCGCCGGAAGGCAACCATCTCGCTCTCGCTCACCGTGCCGTCGGCCAGGATCATGCGGAACAGCATCAGCAGTTCCGCCGACAGGACTGGATCGTCCGCGACCTTGCGCACGCCCGGGTCGCCGTCGAAGATCGAGCGTATCTGGTCCAGCAACGCGAATGCCATGAACGGCCCCCTTTCCGATTCCTCTTTGATAGAATTAGCGCGGAATCGGCCTTGCGCAAACGGGGTGGTCGTGGTCGAACGCGCGCTATCTCAGCCGACCGGACATCTCGACACATCAGATGATCGACCTCACCGCCCAGTCCATCGCCATCCTCGCCTTCGCGGCTTTCGCCGCGGGCTTTGTCGATTCGATTGCCGGCGGCGGCGGATTGATCACCATCCCCGCACTGCTGCTTGCCGGTTTTTCACCGGTCGAGGCGCTTGGAACCAACAAGCTGCAAGGCATGTTCGGCTCGGGGTCGGCGACCATCCACTATGCCTCGAAAGGTCATGTCGACCTGCGCCGGCAATTGCCATCGGCGCTGCTGGCACTTGCCGGCGGCGCCATCGGCGCATTACTGGCCACGATCGTGCCCGGGGACCTGTTGCGCGCGGCCTTGCCGCTGGTGCTGATTGCCATCGCGCTATACTTCGCCCTCAAGCCCAACATGAACGATGTCGACCGGGCCGAGCGCCTGTCGCCCTTCCTGTTCGGCGTGACCCTGGTGCCGGCCATCGGCTTCTATGACGGCGTGTTCGGGCCGGGCGCCGGTTCCTTCTACATGCTGGCCTTCGTCGCCCTTGCCGGCTACGGCGTGCTCAAGGCGACAGCGCACACCAAACTGCTCAATTTCGCTTCCAACATTGGCGGCTTCATCGTCTTTGCCGCTGTCGGCGTCATCTCCTGGAAGATCGGCCTGATGATGGGCGTTGCCCAGTTCCTCGGCGCCCGGCTTGGTGCCAGCCTTGCCATGCGCATCGGCGCCAGGTTGATCAAGCCGCTGCTGGTGGTCGTCTGCGTGGCTCTGGCGGTGAAGCTGCTGGCCGATCCGGCCAACCCGCTGCGTGTCATGATTGGTGTGTGATCACGCGCCTGTTACAATATCGCTGTTCGAATCATGTTGCAGGAGCCAGACATGAATCTCAACGCGCCTACCCAGATTGTTTTCATCATTTCCCTGGTCATCGCCATCATCGGCATTCTCGCCGCGCTTGGCGTTCTTGCGTTCATACCTCTTGCATCGGTGTGGATCGTGCTTGTCGCCTACATCGTGCTCGCCGCCGGCTGCCTGATGCGCGGCGCCTGACAAGTTTCCCTCGACAAGTGGGGACCGAGAGCGCCCGGCCAAAGCCGGGCGTTTTTGATTCTGATGCGGCCTCTGCTAAATTCGCTTGGCGGAAGGATGGCCGATGCCAATCGAGATGCAGCGCCCGAAAGAACAGGATCGCTCCATATCGGGGCTGTTCGAAATGCGCCGGCGGCTTCCCAACGCCGCGCTTGACGGCGTTGTCACCGACATCTGCGGCTATCGCGAAACAGCTACCGGCCATTTCCGCAATGTCGAATACGCGTCGCTGACGGTGCCGCTGGTGATCAGCTTCGCCGAGCCGTTCGCCATCGGCCTCGGCAGGACGCCTGATGACAATGACCGCGTCGCCAGTTTCGCCGCCGGCCTTTTCGCCGGTCCGGTGATGATCGAATCCTTCGGCGGCGCCTGCTGCATCCAGGTGAATTTCACCCCTCTTGGCGCACGCCGCTTCTTCCGCCTGCCGATGAGCGAATTGACTGACAACATGGTCGTACTCGACGACGTGCTTGGCGCGGAGGGCGCGGCGCTGCGCGAACGGCTGGGCAACACGCCTGACTGGACGGCACGTTTCGATCTTGCCGAGGCCTTCGTCGCCGCACGTCTCGAGAGCGCCGCCGAAACACCGCTCGAAATCGCCTGGGCCTATGACCGCATCATCACATCAGGCGGCCGGACCCGGATCGCATCGCTTGCCGAACAGTTGGGCTGGAGCCGCAAACATCTCGCCGACAAATTCTCCGACGCGACCGGCATCGGCCCCAAGACGCTGTCGCGCATCGTCCGCTTCAACCGGGCGCTCCGCCTGTCGAGCGAGCCGACCGCCGACTGGGCGGATGTCGCCGCCGATTGCGGCTATGCCGACCAGGCGCATCTGGTGCGCGAATTCCGCGAGCTCGCCGGTGAGACACCAACGGCACTTTCGGTCAGGTAACATTTCTTCAAGACGCAGGAACGGCCCTTGGCCAGAGTGAGGCATAGACCGATCCAGATGAAGGAGGTTCCGATGCCCACCACCACTGAAGCACCCCGGCTCTACCCTGCCCTGCGCTACAAGAATGCGGCGGGGATGATCGACTGGCTGGGCGAAGCCTTCGGTTTCAGTGTCCGTGCCCGCTATGGCGAAGGCGATGTCGTGCACCATGCCGAACTGGTCTTAGGCTCCTCGATGATCATGCTGGGCACGGTGCGCGACGACGACTACGGCAAGATGGTCGGCGAACCCGGTTCAGGCGGCGGCAAGTCGATCTATATCGCCGTCGACGATGCCGACGCCGCCTACGCCAAAGCCAGGAAGGCCGGCGCGACGATCATCCAGGAACTGACGAACCGCGATTATGGCAGCCGCGAATTCATCTGCCGCGACCCTGAAGGCAATGTCTGGTCGTTCGGCACCTACTGGCCGAAGGCCGGTGAGAAGGCCTGACCTTCAACGTGCCAATGAAAAAATCGCATCACAGTCGAGATGGGTTTCCAGCTCGGCGGCGACCTCGTCCAGCGCGCGCTCGACCTCGGCTCGGTAATCTATGCCACCGCTCCTGACACCCAGGCTTTCGAGGAATTTCCCGCGAAAGCCGTCGGCGCCGAACAGGCCATGCATATACGTGCCGATCACCTTGCCATCGGCCGAGATCGCGCCGTCCTCGGCGCCATTGATGATCGCCGACGGCCGCCTGGTGTCCGGGCCCGTCGTGCGGCCGAGATGGATTTCGTAACCCTCGAGCGGCAGGTCGAACGGCACCGAGCGGGCGCTGACATTGCGCACCGTCTTTTCCGGCTCCATCACCGTCTCGACATCGAGCAGGCCGAGGCCCACGGCTTCGGTGACGTTGCCTTCGAT
>NZ_RZSJ01000161.1:0-11012 GCF_003998025.1 Mesorhizobium sp. M8A.F.Ca.ET.021.01.1.1 | reverse complement strand
GTCCGGCAAGGGCCAGGGCGGGAAGAGCAGCCATGTCAACGCCACCACTGGCGACGAGGTCGACGTGGACGGCAACAAGATTACGGTTCACCACCCCGACGGCTTAACGGAAAAGATCGAGAACGGCCGTTTCAGGATGAAGGATGCGCTCGACCGCACGATCATCGACCGCCCGGCCACACCGGCCGACGTCAGCCGTCTCAAGGCCCTTTGAATCCTTCTGAAATCTCCGCCTTGTGAAGCTGGTCAACAGGCAACGACCAGCTTCACACGTCACCTCCGCCGCCCCCCGGCGGAGGTGACCTCGTTTTCGCGCTGTGTTCCAATGCTGCGATGACTTGGAGCAATTCCATGAAAAGTGCGTAGCGGTTTTCCCGGGAGAAGCGCGTAGCTTCGCTAAACCGCTTTATGAGAAGTCCCTCTCGCGGTCACGAAACTCGCGCATCATGAGGGCAGCCTCGGTGCGGTTCCGCACGCTGAGTTTCGACAGCACCCCCGTCATGTGGTGCTTGACGGTCTTCTCCTGCAGCGCCAGGCGCAAGGCAACTTCCTTGTTGCTCAGTCCTTCCGCCACCAGCCGCAGGATTTCGGTCTGTCGGCCGGTGAGTTGCCGCAGCCGGTCCGCCACGCCGTTGGTGGGCTGCAGGGACTGCACATCGGAAAGCAGCCGGGCCGACAACATCGGCGAAAGATAGCTTTCGCCAGCCGCCACGTTGCGCAAGATATCGGCAAGCGAGCGCGATCCGACTCCTTTGAGGATATAGCCATGCACCCCCGCGTTCAGGGCCTTGGTCACGTCGGCATTGGCCTCCGAAACGGTCAGCATGACGATCTTCTGGGTGGGATGGTCCGCAAGGATGCTTGCAACCGCGGCCAGGCCGCCGCCGGGCATGGAAATGTCGAGCAGCAATATGTCGGGCTGCACGGTCGAGGCGATGCGTTCCGCGTCCTGCGCGGTAGCCCCTTCTCCGACCACCTCGAAGCCTCCGATCTCCGAAAGGCTGCGTGTCACACCCTCGCGGAAGAGAGGATGGTCGTCGACAATGGCGATGCGGATGGCGCCCATCATGCTTGCTCCTCGACCGAAAGACGGATCATCAATTTCGTGCCCTTCGGCCCCGTCAGGGTTTCGAACTGTCCGCCAATGCTTTCAACCCGCTCCCTGAGGCCGGCCAGCCCCAACCCTTCGGCCCGGGCCGGATCGAAGCCCGGCCCGCCATCCGACACTTCGACGAAAAGCCGGCCATTCTTCATTCCCGCACGCACCGCCTGATCCTTGCCCCGCCCGTGGCGGTAGGCATTGTTCAGCCCCTCCTGCACGAAGCGATAGATGCTGATCTTTTCAGAAGCGCCGGGCTCGGGCAAATGTTTGGGCAGCGTAAGCGTCACCGACGTGCCCGTCCGGCGCTCATGCTCCTCGACGGCCAGCCGCAACACGTCCGCCGCCGCCGCCGTTTCTATCTGCGGCAGCACCAGGCCGGTGCAGATGCCGCGTATCTCGCGCATCGCGTCCTCCAGCGTCTTGCGAATCATGGCGACCTCGGTCGAGCGGCCTTCGCTGCCATGGCCGTCGCCGGTAAACACCGGGCTGTCCATGCGCAGCGCCGCCAGGGCCACCAGCTGGGCAGGGCCGTCATGCAGGTCGGCGCCGATCCGGCGCAGGTATCGTTCGTTGAGCGCCGTGGCGCGGCGGGATGCCCGCTGCACGCGCTGCCGCAAGGCGCTGTTCTGCGTCACCAGGCCCTGCAGTTCCGACACCTGGCGGCGCAGCGCCCCGCGCTGGTCGTCGATGGTGCGGCTGGCGCGCAGGACGATGCCCGACAGAAGCAGGAATGCCGTCAAGGTGGTGCCGGCCACGATCAGCCAGCTCGACAGCAGGGCGGAAGCCAGGGTGGCCTTGAAATCGCCGGCGAGCTCGTAGAATTCGGTGACGGCGACCACGTCGCCGGACCAGGGTTCGCGCACCGGATTGTAGATTTCGAGCAACGGCACACCCGCGGCCCGCTCCTTGTCTTCGTCCTCGTCGAACGTATCGAACTGGGCCATGACGCTACCCTGGAAGGCGGAACGCAGATTTTTGTTCAGCTCGAAGCGGCGGCCGATCAAATCCGCGTCCTTCGCGTAGAGCACCGTGCCGTCGCGGCGCCAGAGCCTGAACGACGCCAGGCGTTTGCCGAGCGCGCCCTGGCCGAGTGTCTCGTCGAGCGCCTGTTTGACGGATTCGCTGAGCTCCTCGCTCTTGCGCAGGTCGGGCAGCAGCGGCGCAATCACACTGTCGACATAAAGCGCCGTCGTGGCGGCCGAATTGCGAATGACGCCGTCCCGGATCTGCGTCGTCACCCAAGTCCCCACGATCAGCATGACGACCAGCAGCCCAAAGCCGCCGGCAACGACGAATTGCAGGGCAAGGGAAAGCTCGCTCCAGCGCCGCGCCAAGTTCTGAAGAATACGAATCATGGCCCCCTGACCGCCCTTCTATCGATATGCTGGGCGATTCCAGCACATTGAGCTTCAGTCTCGCCGTTGCCAAGACCTTCGTTGCAACGACCTCGCTTGACGTCTCGGCGCGCTTCGGAAACAAGGTCCGCGATATCAGGCGAAAGCCACTTCGAGGGGGACGGACGTTGAGTTTTTCGGGATTGCTGCAGCTGGGTTTTTCAACGGTGATCTTCCTGCTGGCGGCGACCGCCGCCAAGCAATGGGGACTGGCGCCGAGCCTGGGCAAGATCCTGCTGACGCTGGCGCTCTATTCGCTGGGCAATCTGATCATGCTGCGGCTGATCCGCGAGTTCGGCATGTCGGTGTCGTTCAGCCTTTCGGCGGTCATCCAGCTGGTCTCGGTCAATGTCGTGGCGCTGGTGTTCTTCGGCGAGCGCGTCAACGCGCTGCAGGCGACCGGCATCATGCTGGCGATCGCCGCCGTGGCGCTGATCACCCTTGGGCCCTATCTGCAAGGGCGGTTATAACCGTGCCGATGAAAAACGCTGCGAAAACGCTGCTCAACCGGGTCGAATTCCCGGTGCTGCTGGCCGGCCTGGTCATCGCTGGTGGGCTGTGGGCGTTCGAGGAATTGATGGAGGTGGCACGGGCCACCACGCCGCACGCCTTCGATACCGAAATCCTGCTTGCCTTCCGCCAGCCGGGCCAGCCCGGCGTTCCCATCGGTCCATCATGGCTGGAAGGGGCGATGCGCGACGTCACCAGTCTTGGCAGTACCAGCGTGCTGGTGCTGATCACCACGGCGGCGATCATATATCTGCTTTTGATCCGCAGGCGAGGCACCGCGCTTCTCATCTTCGTTGCCGTGGCGGGCGGCCAGCTCCTGTCGAGCCTGCTGAAAGTCGGCGTCGACCGGCCACGCCCGGAACTGGTTTCGCATCTGGTCAACGAGACCTCGCTCTCCTTCCCGAGCGGCCACGCCATGCTGTCGGCGGTGACCTATCTCACGCTCGGTTCGCTGGCGGCACGCTTCCTGCCAGGCCGAACCACCAAGGTCTACGTGTTGTTCCTGGCGGTGCTGACGACGGTGCTGGTCGGCGTCAGCCGCGTCTATCTGGGCGTCCACTGGCCGTCCGATGTGCTGGCGGGCTGGTGTGCCGGCTTCGCCTGGGCGATGCTATGCTGGCTGGTGGCGAGGATTCTGCAACGGCGCCAGGCGGTGAGCGACGATGCCTGACCTCGCCGTCAGATCAACCTGTTGATGAGGTGCCCACCACAGCCCGCCAGGGCCAAAGCCATTGGTAGCAAGCCTGCTGATGTCATCAAGATCTTGAAAACGTTCAACCTCGTTATCCCCTGCCCCGAATGTGCGGCACCTTAGGCTGAAATCCTCGGAAAATATCGAGAAATGGACAATCAGGCGAAGACGCTAACGTGCCGCAAGCGTCAAGCGGCCGCTGGTGACCTATGCCGCGTCGATCGGCGATGCGCGGGCGCAGCTGGCGGGAAAACAAGAGGCGGAGCAACCGTCGCTCAACGGTTGAGCGATGCCGGGCCGCTGACGAAAGGACTTTCCTTCAGGTAAAAGCGAAGCAGGCGGTCCGCGTCCTTCGAAATGCCGATCCTGATGCCCTGTCCGATCGCGCCGGCCTCGAATTCATCGTGTGCAAGCCATAGCGAGCCTTCCCGGCAAAGGTCGAGCCCGTCGAGCGATCGATCGATCCGCAATGCCGCGGCCAGCCTTCCGGGCCCGCGCGCCAGGTCGCGCAGGCGCTCGACGCCACGGTTCAGCCGCATGATCTCGATGCCTTCCAGCGGTTCCAGCGCCCGGATCAGCACGCCGGTTCCCGTGCCTTGCGCCTCGCTCGAAACGTTCAGCATGAACGAGATGCCATAGGCGAGATAGACATAGGCGTGCCCGCGCTCGAGAAACAGCGACCGGTTGCGCTCCGTCATCCCTCGAAAGCCATGCCCGGCGGCATCGCCGGCGACATAGGCTTCCGTCTCGACGATCCGCCCGCTGACCCTGCCGTCGGGCAAGTCGCGCACCACCAGCTTGCCGATGAGATAACGGGCAAGGGCGGCCGTATCGTCCGGCAGTTCTTCCCGCGCGAGCGGTGGATGATTTGTCGAGCGGTTCACGGGATCCGTTCGACCCATTGCGCGCGCGAAGGTCCGGGTTCGAACGGATCGCCGAAATACTGCGTCTCGCGGACCACCTTGCCGTCGAGGAACTCCATGATGCTGACCGTGTAGGACGGCCGCCCGTCATAGGTCAGGACATATTCGGTGACCCAGAGGTCACCGGTGCCGGTGATGCGGCGCACGATGAAGCGCTTGCGGTTCGGCTGCGCGGCGCGGGACGACTGGATGTTGCGCCGCCCGCTTATGCGCTCGCCCGATTGCGGATAGTCGAGCACTGCGTCCTCCCGGTAGATCTCGTGCTCAGCTTCGAAGTCGCTGGTGTCGGAAGCGGCCCAGTGACGATCCAGGGCCGCTCTGATCTCTCGGTCTTCCATCTCGAACTCCTTGGCCGCCGATGCCGGGCCGTCATACCATATATGCCTGCCTAGAGCGGACCTTCGAGATTGCGCGGAACGGCGTTCGCAAAGCCAGCCGAGGCGCCGCCGGCCGCGCCTATCGATCATTTTTCATTAGACATCCGCATGGCGCAGGGCATTGGCGATCACCGCGAAGGCGGGCGAGTTCTGCCGGCGGGTCGGATAGTAGAGGTAATAGCCCGGGAACAGCGGGCACCATTCGTCGAGCATCAGCACCAACCGGCCCGACCGAAGCTCGTCGGTCACCAAATTCTCCGGCACGTAGGCGATCCCAAGTCCGCTCACGGTGGCGTCGATCATGGGGATCGTCGAATTGAAAGTCAGCTGTCCGTCGACGCGCACCCTCAGCTCTCGCCCGTCCCTGGCGAATTCCCAGGCGTAGAGGCCGCCCGAGCGCGACTGCCGGTGGTTGATGCAATCGTACTGGACGAGGTCCTGAGGCGTGCCGGGCGCCGGATGCCGGGCGAGGTAGTCAGGGGAGGCGCCGACTCCGTGCTCGAATGCGTCGGCACGCAGGAATCGATGAAGCAGGCGATCGGGTCGACCCGCAAAGGCGGCTATGTCTCCTATGTCGGCGTTCCCCACCAGGTGCAACTGGATGGGCAGCAGCTGTTCTTCGCCCATGTCCACCTGCATGGCGGCCCGGCGCCGGTGCGCCGCTACTTGCCCGAACTGATCGCCCTCGTCACCGAGGGCAAGATCAATCCCGGCAAGGTCTTCGACCTGGTTCTTCCGCTCGAACAGGTCGCCGAAGGCTACAAGGCCATGGACGAGCGCCGCGCCATCAAGACGCTGCTGCAGGTGTGACCGTCCGGCGCTCCTGGAGCGCTCGGTATGGGCTCTCAATCGATCTTCAGCGCCGCCACCTCCCCCTCGTTCATCAGCGGCACATAGAGGATCGACTTGCCGTCGGTGCCGATGTCGGCGCTGCCCGGCTTGAAATGCACCACCGCTTCCGGCGCGCCGCCGGTCCTGTATCGGTAGAGCGTGCCGGTCATGTAGGCGGTGGCGTAGATGGTGTCGCCAAAGGCGATGACGCCGTCGAGGTCGGCGAATTTCTGCGCGCCCGCCAGCGGTGTCACCGTCTTGCTGGCGAGGTCGACCGCCAGCAGGCCACCCGGCTCGGCCGTGCTGAAGTCGGGCTTGATGCCCTTGCCCCAGGAGGCGACGATCAGCCTGCTGCCATCGGCGAAGACGCCGTTGGGTGAAGCGAGCATGGCGTCCCTGACAAACAGCTCCGGTCTGTCGCCGTCGATGCGGTAGATCGTGTCGGCCAGCATGTCGGTGACATAGACCTTGCCCGACTGGTCCGACGTCATGTCGTTCAGGAAGACGGCATTCGGGATCACGATGCTGGCGATGAGCTTGCCGCTGGCGAGGTCGACGACGCGGACCTTGGTGATGTCGGCGACATAGAGCTTGCCGCCCGCTATCGCCATGCCCTTGGGCGCGTCCATGCCGTCGGTCCAGTGCTGGGTGACGATCTTGCCCTCCGTGGACAGCACGCTGAGATAACCATTGCCGTCGGCGTCGCCCGGATTGCCTGATATGTTGGAAACGATGATGCGGTTATTGGCGGCGTCGAACAGCGCCGATTCCGGCTGTTCGAGGCCCGTTGCCCGCCAGAGTTCTCCGGCCTGGGCCGGCGGTGCGGCCGCTATGCCGATGGTGGCGATAAAGGCTGAGGTGACGAAGATATTCATGACTGCTCTCCTTTGATGTCGGCGAAGAGCTAGGCTTTTCGATACTTTTCGGGAAGCCAGATTGCCACTAGTATCGAATACCGATACGAAACCGACGGCAAGAGGTGCATCCCATGAACGGTCTGGTCTTCGAGGCGCTTAAGCGGACGCTGAAGGCGAAGGGCGTCACGTATCGCGAGCTTGCCGAACGCATGGGCGTTTCCGAGCCGACGGTGAAGCGCATCTTCCATGAGAAGAACTGCAAGCTCGACCGGCTGGTGGAGATCTGCGCCGCCGCCGGCGTGGAACTGGAAAACGTGCTCGGCTCGATGAGCAGGGGGCCGGGGCCGGTCAACCACGTCGCGCCGGAGATCGAGCGCCGGCTCGCCGGCCGTCCGGCGCTGCTGTTCGTCTTCGTCATGCTGTCGGAAAAGTTCACGCCTGAAGGCATCATGCGCTCGCAGGGCCTGAGCGAAGCTTCGATGTTCCTCTATCTGCGCGACCTCGAGCAGCTCGGCCTGATCGCGCTCGGCCGTGGCCTGTCCGCGAAATTGCTGGTCGACACGCCGATTCAATGGAATTTCGAGGGGCCGCTCAGGCCGCTGTTCGAGATGACCAACAAGAATTTCATCGGTTGGGCGATCACCCATATCGAGAAGGAGGCGACCTTCGTCAGCTTCTCCAGGCGGATGCGGCCGGAGACGGCGGAAATGGTGCGGCGCGAGGCCGAGGAACTGGCCGACCGCGCGAAACTGCTCGCCCATCACGACCAGCACACCACGCCCGAGGACGGGTTGGTCGGCTACAAATGGACGTTCGCCTTCGGCGCCACGCCGTTCGAGGCGATCATGCCGATCGGCCCGCATCCGCGCGACACCGGGGCGTTCGATCGGCCCGCCGCTCCTGCAAAGGGACGCCGCCAGTTACCGGCCTGATACAGAAACCGAAATCACATTCATGATATAGTTCGCGCACTGATTTGTCAGATTGTAGAAGGCGGGTTTGCCGAATGCGTGACACGTCCCCATGAAATCGAAGTGATCCTATGTCGACCGCGCCAACACTTGAACTTCGCCGCTATTCGCGCCTGAAAAATTTGCGGGCGCGCGCAGAACGCCAGGGTGCTGCATTACAGTTCTGGGCGCGTACGGCATCGCTCGCCGTGATCTCCTGCTTCTTTTCATTGACCAGCCGCTGGGATGCTTCGCTGCTCTTCGTGCTGGCGGGCCTCGTGCTGTTCCAGCTGGTCGGCCTGATCCAGTTTCTCTTTGCTCGCCGTCGTACGGCGCGATGGTGGATCGGTTACCTCACCGGTACGCTGGACATCATTCTGTTGACCGTTCTGCTGATAACGCCCAACCCGTTTTCCCTCGAGGTCGCGCCGGCCGCGATGCAACTGCGCGAGGGCAGCTTTAAATACCTGCTGATTTTCGTATGCCTTGGCGCTCTGACCCTTTCGACACGATTGGCACTCTATCTCGGCGCGCTCGCGGCCCTGACATGGGCGATCGGGGTGGGATGGGTGATTTCCCATCCGGGAACCGTAATTCCGGCGACGAACCTCTATTCGCTGCCAATGACAGAGCGACTGAACCTCTATCTCAACCCCAATTTCGTCGATACATTCGCGCAGGCGACCAACGTGTTGGTCGTGCTGATTATCGGCGCGATCATGGCGCTGGTCGTCTTTCGTTCCCGACATCTGTCGGAAGACTATGTCAAGGCAGAGCGCGCCCGCGCCAATCTCGCCCGGCATTTTTCGCCCAATGTCGTCGACCAGCTCGCCGCCGATGACGAGCCCTTCGGCCCGGTTCGCCGGCAGGATATCGCGGTGCTGTTCGCCGACATCGTCGGCTTCACACACTATTCCGAGGATCATCCGGCCGAAGCAGTGTTCGAACTCCTGCGTCAGTTCCACCGTCGCATGGAACAAGTCGTTTTCGACCACCGTGGCACCGTCGATAACTATATCGGCGATTGCATCATGGCGACATTCGGTGTTCCGCAAGCCAGCCATGACGACGCGACTCGGGCCATCCAATGCGCTGAAGCAATGGTCGCCGCTCTCGAAGACTGGAATGTACAGCGTGTGTCCAGGGGATACCCGCCGCTGGACGTTCGGATCGGTGCACAATACGGCGCTGTGGTCATCGGCGCGGTCGGCAGCGAGCGCAATCTGTCCTTCGCGGTGGTGGGCGACACCGTCAACGTCGCCAGCCGTTTGCAGTCGCTCTGCCGTGAGCTTCAGGCGAATATTTGCTTTGGGTCACGACTGATTGAGGCGGCGAAGGCGGAATCGCCCACGACACCGTTGAATGCGCGCGATCATGGACCGATGAGCATCCGCGGCCGGGACGAACCGGTCCATGTCTGGGTCGAACGCAGAGCCGAAAACCAGGGTGTTGTTGCGGTTCCGGCGTGACATAGGCCGCCATGTGAAACGCTGCACCTCGGCAGGATAGCGGTAGGCCGCGCCAGGCATGTCCTGACCTAGGCGGAAAGCCATCACGTGTCCGTCGCGGTTGCGCCAGCCTTTGCGGCTGCGGCGTCCGTGCTTGCCTTGTCGTCCCAGGTCACGGCCCTGTAGTCGAAGCCGTATTCCAGCGTCGGCTTGACGATGCGGAAAAACGGCGACAGGTCGAAATCGCGCGGCGTGTAGAGCGAGTGATGGCGGATGTGCAGGATTTCCCTGCGCATATAGGTCGACTGCGCCGAGGCGCGGCCGGGCGCGCGGGATATCTCGGGCAGGATCGGATAGCGGATCTGGCCGTAAGCCTCGGCAATCAGCGTCGAGCAGATCGCCCGCGTCGGGTCGCCGGAGCCGAAGGCCAGCATGCGGCGGCGCCAGCGCACCGGCACCGGCGGCGTCGGCATGAAATAGCGCAGCATGTCGAAGATGTTCTTGAGGTCGTATCTCAGGCCGAGCTTGCTGATCATGAAGGCGACGACCTTGTCGCGGTCTTCGGGTGCCAGGCCGCTCGCCCGGCAGATGCGGGTATTGTAGGTCCGGTACCGCGACAAGGGTACGGCGACACAGCCTTCGCCGAGCGTGACCTCGATCAGCCGCCTGCGTTCCGAGCCGTCATCCGGTTCGGCCAAAGCGTCGCCGACATAGAAGGCCGCATGCGACCACGTGGACTGGGTCAGATACTTGATCGCCGCCGAGATCTTCTGGTTGCCCTCGATCAACAGGACGTCGCCCGGCTCCAGCGTGCGGCGCAGTGTTTCGGCGTCGGAAGGCGTGTAGGGCTCGTATCCCGAGGATTCTTCCTGCAGCCGACCGGCAAGCCAGCGGCCCAGTCGATCCAGAAGCATGTCGCCAGGCTCGGTCATCGGCTATGGCGATTACCACAGGCCGGTGCCCGAGGGCAAAGCATGTTCGGTCCGGATCAGCCGGTGGCCGCAAGTGCGCCGGCGTCTTCGGCCGAGCCGGCAAGATCGTCGCGGGCCTTGCGGGCAAGTCTTTTCGTCGAGCGCTTGGGGCTGTCGTCAAACAGTTCGGCCGCCTCGGCAAGGCACGCCTTCTTCAGGCTCTTTTCCGAACGCTTGAGCAGCTTGCCGAGAAGTTTCGTATCGTCGGACGGCCCCAGCGGCTCGTCGTCCGCCTCGAGCAACGCACGCATGACGAACACATCATGCAGTTCGCCGAGCCGTTCGCCCAGTGCGTCGACGGCCTTGCGCCGCGCCTTGATCGGGGTCGGCCACAGCCTGCCGAGCAGCGACAGGTGCATGCCATGCGTCTTGGCCGCCTTGCGCAGGTCGTGGAAATCGTCGGCCTCGCCGTGCGAGCCGGCCTTGTCGAGGGCCTTCCTTGCACGGCGCAAGGTGGCGCGGGCGCCTTCGGCAAGCACGTCGGCGGCCTGTTCCGGCTGGTCGGGCAGGGTAAGGGTTTCGATGCGCTTCATGCCGTCTTCGCAGGCAGCGGCGGCCGCGCCGATCGCTGCCTTCAGCCCGGCGCCTTCGTGCAAATCATGCTGGCGTGCGATCAGCCGGTCGCGCACGGCATCGAGCCCGCCATCGGCGCTTTCCCTGGCAAAGGCCGCCGCCAGCCGATCGATGGTTTCGATCAGAGCTGTCGCTTCACGCGGGCCGGCAAGCAGCGCCGCCACATTGCGATAGCATTGGTTTTCCGTGGCACAGAACGTTTCGTCTCCGGAACGAACGAGGCGCAACAAGGCGCGCGCGCTCTTCAGCCGCTTGCGGCATTTGTGTAGCCCCTGTTCGGGCCGTGTGCGCGCCACGTCCAGATGTTGCAGGGCCTTGCCGATTTCCTCGGCAAGGATGCGTCTGACCTCGCCGGTCAGCGGCAGGCGCGGGTCTATGCGAAAGC
>NZ_RZSJ01000160.1:0-11021 GCF_003998025.1 Mesorhizobium sp. M8A.F.Ca.ET.021.01.1.1 | reverse complement strand
CAGATGCAGCGTCTCGGCCGCATGCGTAAACGACCCCGCTTCCGCCGCAGCGTGAAACACGCGTAGCTTGTCCCAGTCCAACGCCATGATTTCCCCTCGTTCCGGTTGGCGATTGAATGAAAAATCAGGCTTTTACACGGCGCTTCTAAGCCGTTTTTTTAACAGTTTTGCGAGCCGCCTATTCCGCTGCCTCGCGATGCACCTCGATGCCGGCCAGATACTTTTCCGCTTCGAGCGCGGCCATGCAGCCGAGCCCCGCCGCCGTCACTGCCTGACGGTAGATATCGTCGGCCACGTCGCCGGCCGCGAACACGCCAGGCACGTCGGTGCGCGTCGAATCCGGCGCTGTCCACAGATAGCCGTTCGGCTTCTGCTTCAGCTTGCCGGCGAACAGCTCGACCGCGGGCGCATGGCCGATGGCCACGAAGACGCCGTCGACCTTGAGGTGGCTCTCGGCACCGGTCACGGCATGCCTGAGCTTCAGCCCCTCCACCGAAGGCGGCAGCGGTGCCTTGCCGGGGCGGCCGGTGATCTCGTCGACGATCGTGTCCCAGATGACGCGGACATTGTCCTTCTTCAACAGCCGCTCGCGCAGGATGCGCTCGGCACGGAAGTCCGAGCGCCTGTGAATGACGGTGACGCTCTTGGCGAGGTTGGACAGATAGAGCGCCTCTTCCACCGCCGAATTGCCGCCGCCGACCACCGCGACATCCTTGCCGCGATAGAAGAAGCCGTCGCAGGTGGCGCAGGCCGAAACGCCGAAGCCCATGAAGTCCTGCTCGGTGGGAATGCCCAGCCACTTGGCTTGTGCGCCGGTGGCGATGATCAACGCGTCGGCCGTGTAGGTCGTGCCGGAATCGCCCTTGGCGCGGAACGGCCGCACATTGAGGTCGACCTCGGTGATGATGTCGTTGATGATGTCAGTGCCGACATGCTCGGCCTGCTTGAGCATCTGCTCCATCAGCCACGGCCCCTGGATCGGGTCGGCGAAGCCGGGATAGTTTTCGACGTCCGTGGTGATCATCAGCTGACCGCCCTGCTGCAGGCCGGCGACGAGCATCGGCTTCAGCATGGCGCGCGCGGCATAGACCGCCGCCGTATAGCCGGCCGGACCGGAACCGATGATGAGAACGGGCGCATGCTTGGTGGTCATTTGGAGCCTCTGCGGGGCGGACACGAGTGTGCCTTGGAAAAAGACGTGGAATGTCGCGCTTAATGTAAGGGCTGCCAGCCACGCCAGCAAGACGAGCGGACCGTCGTCCCCGGAAAGCTTCGGCCCGTGTGGATATTCGCGCGATCAGCGCTTTTCGTTACCTGTCCAAAATCGCGTCGACGAGGGCTGGCTTCGACACAAAAGTCGTTTAATTACAAAATCGCGAAAGATTCTTGCGCCACACTGATCATCGAGAACCCTAATGCCCCTCAAGGCCGATCTTGACGCCATCGACTGGAAGATCCTGCGCGAGCTTCAGTCGGACGGGCGCATGACCAATGTCGAGCTCTCGAACCGCGTCGGCATTTCGGCCCCGCCCTGCCTGCGCCGGGTCAAGCGGCTGGAGGAAGCCGGTATCATCCGTGGCTATCGCGCGCTGCTCAACGCCCCGGCGCTCGGCCTCGATGTCGTCGCCTTTTGCCTGGTCGGGCTGCATCACCAGGCCGATGCCGAACTGCGCATCTTCGCCGACCGCACGCGCGGCTGGCCGATCGTACGCGATGCCTGGATGGTGTCGGGCGAGTCCGATTTCCTGCTGCATTGCGTGGCAAGCGACCTCGGCAGCTTCCAGGCCTTCGTCATCGAGGAACTGACCTCGACGCCGAACGTCGACACGGTGCGCACCGCGCTCACCATTCGTCGCGTCAAGGATGAGGGTTTGGTGTCGTTCGAGCGACCCTGAGGCCAGCCGACGCCCGCGCGATAGGCGAATTCCTGACCTTCGCCACACCGGCGCCGCGTTGGTATTCGAAAGACGTTGATATACAAGGCTGAACGGCTCTGCCGGACTTCACTGCTTGACTGGGCGCTTGACTGGTTTCTCAAGCCATTCCAGAAAAAATGTGTAACGGTTTTCCGCCCGGAATTGCTTGAGAACAGATGGCGCGAGCACGTGAAATCCGGAAGAATCCGCATGAGAAGGGGACCATGACCCGTTTTGCAAGCCCGGTCTCGGCGCTCATCATCTGCGTGAACGAGGCCGATATGATCGGCCCGTGCCTGGAAAGCATCGATTTCTGCGCCGAGATCATCATCGTCGATTCCGGCTCGACGGACGGCACCGTCGAATGCGTGAAAAGCTATATCGCCAAGGGCTATCCGATAACGCTGCTGCACAATGACTGGCCGGGGTTCCCCCGCCAGCGGCAATTCGCGCTCGACCATGCCAACCAGCCCTGGTGCCTTTCGATCGACCCGGACGAGCGCGTCGACGGCCGGCTGCGGCAGTCGATCGTGGCCATCACCCAGGCGGCCGGCGGCAAGGCCAGCGGATGGTACATGCGCCGCCGCGACTGGCTGAAGGGCTACGGCTATGCCCATCGCTGGGTCCTGCACAACAGGCTGCTCAGGCTTTTCCGCAGGGAAGGCGCCACCATGGATCTCACCGCGCGGGTGCATGAATCCGTTCGCGTGCCGGGCGAGACCGACACGATCGAGGACGGTGTCTTGCTGCATCGCCGTGAAATATCGGTCGAGGAGGATCTTGCCCGGGCCAACGCCTATTCCAGCCTCAAGGCGGTCACGCTGGTCGAGAAAGGCAAGAAGCCCGGCCTGGTGCGGCTGGTACTGTCACCGTTCGGCAACTTCCTGAAATTCTACCTGGCCAAGCGCTACTTCCTGTGCGGCCGCCACGGCTTCGTCTACTCGATGTCGGTGATGATCTATTCCTTCGCCACCGAGGCCAAGCTCTACGAAGCCTCGCAGCGCGACGATAAGGCCTAGGCCGGCAGGCCGCGGTCCCGACCGAGCGTCTCCACGGCCGCGAGCAGGCCGCCGAGATCGCGGTCGTCATGCAAGCGCCTGATGGCGAAGCCAGGCTGAAGTGCCCCCTCACCGTCGACCAGCCAGCCCTGCGCCAGGCCCGCGCGTTGGCCCGCCTGCATGTCGGCCAGCTTGTCGCCGACCATCAGGGAGCGCTGGAGATCGAGATCAAGGCGCCTGCCCGCCTCGATCAGCATGCCCGGATTGGGCTTGCGCATCGGATGATCGGCAACAGCGAGATGCCCGACGCCAGCCTCGTGATAGGCGCAGGCCAGCACCATGTCGACGAACACACCCTGCCCGTTCAGCAACTCGACCACGCGGGCGTTCACCTTGGCGAAAACGTCCCAGCCGAAATAGCCGCGCGCGATGCCGGACTGGTTGGTGACGACGATCACCGGTATCCCCCTCCGGTTGGCGGCGGCGATCGCCGGCAGCATCCGTGGCCTGAGCTCGATCTCGGCCGGATCGCTGGGATAGTCGGTGTCGACATTGATGGTGCCGTCGCGGTCGAGGAACAGCGCCGGCGAGCGTACCGGGAAAACCCGGCCGCCGATCCGCTCCACCCAGAGCCCCGGTTCGGTCAGCGGGTGCGGCGTCCCGATCCCGTCAGCCATTCGACAGGCGCGCTTCGACCACCTCGCACAGATAGTGATAGAGGCACAAATGGCCTTGCTGGATGATCGGCGTCGAGGTCGAAGGTACGTTGAGCAGGATGTCGGTGAGCGGCTTCAGCTTGCCACCGGTGTCGCCGGTCAGGCTGATCACCGTCATGTCCATCATGCGCGCCTGTTCGGCGGCGGCAAGGATGCTCGGCGAATTGCCGCTGGTCGAGATCGCCAGAAGCACGCCGCCTGCGGCCCCATGCGCTTCGACCTGGCGTGAAAACACCGTGTCGAAGCCGTAATCATTGCCCCAGGCGGTCAGCATCCCGGCATTGGCCGGCAGCGCAATCACATTGTAGGCCTTGCGCTCCTTCAGGAAGCGGCCGACCAGTTCGGTGGCGATATGGATGGCGTCGCTGGCCGAGCCGCCATTGCCGCAGACCAGCAAGGCCTTTCCGGAGGAAAGCGCCGACACGACGGCACTCGCCGCACGCTCCATCTCGCTGGTCAGATCTCGCTCGACCGTGGCAGTGATGGCGGCCGCCGAGCGGACCAGATAGTCGTTCAATTCGGACATGAGATCCCTCAGTTGGTGGCGCCGCCGGCGCGCAGTTTGCCGATCGTGCCGGTGGTGCTCTTGCCGGCGACGAGGTCGACCAGCACGACGCGGCCGCCCGCCTTCTGCACCACATCGGCGCCGACCACGGTGTCGATCGTGTAGTCGGCGCCCTTGACCAGTATGTCGGGCAGAAGCGCTTCGATCAGCGCCAGCGGCGTATCCTCCTCGAACACCACCACGGCATCGACGGAAGCGAGCGCGGCGAGCACGCAGGCGCGGTCATGCTGGTCGTTGACCGGGCGGCCCGGCCCTTTCAGCCGCCGCACGGAAGCATCGCTGTTGAGGCCGAGCACCAGCCGGTCGCACTGGCTGCGCGCCGCGTGAAGCAGGCTGACATGGCCGGCATGCAGGATGTCGAAGCAGCCATTGGTGAAGCCGACGCTCAGCCCCTCCGCCTTCCATGCCGTCACCATGCGCGCGGCCGAGGCGGCGTCGAGAATAGCGTCCTTGTGGGCGGTCGGACCATGCGATCGGAACAGGGCGCCGGTGAGTTCCTCGACGCTCAGCCGCGCGGTGCCGCGCTTGCCGACCACGACGCCGCCGGCGGCGTTGGCGATGGAGGCCGCGGCGACAGGATCGGCGCCGGCTGCAAGCGCCAGCGCGAAGGTCGCGATCACCGTATCGCCGGCGCCCGAGACGTCGAACACCTCGCGCGCCTGGGTGGCGATGTGGCGCGCCTCCTCGGGGCCGACCACGCTCATGCCCTTTTCGCTGCGCGTGGCGACGACGAAGTCGAAGCCGTGCGCCGAAATCAGTTCCCGCGCCGCCGCCACGATCTCGTCATCGGCGAACACCGCATGGCCGACGGCCTCGCCGAGCTCCTTGCGGTTGGGGGTGACGGCGGTCGCGCCGGCATAGCGCGCATAGTCGCGGCCCTTCGGGTCGACAAGCACCGGCTTGCCCGCCTCCCGGCAGATGGCGATCAGTTCGGCGGCGACGCCGTCCAGCAAGATGCCCTTGCCGTAATCGGACAGGATGACGATGTCCGCCTGTTGCAGCGCGTCCCGGAAACGGCGGATCAGCTCAGCCCGTTCCGCCTCGCCGAGCGGCCTGATCTCTTCTTCGTCGAAGCGCAGCACCTGCTGGTTGAGCGCGCTGAAGCGGCTCTTCGACGAGGTCATGCGGCCGCGCTGCTGTGAAAGGCCAGCTGTCTCTGCGCCAAGCTCGCCCAGGATCCGCGCCAGGCTGTCGCCGGCGGGATCAGTGCCGATCACCGAGACCGGAATGGCGCGCGCGCCAAGCGAGACGATGTTGGCCACGACATTGCCGGCGCCACCCATGGCCGAGCTTTCGCCGCGCCCGTGCAGCACCGGGATCGGCGCTTCCGGCGAAATCCGCTCGATGACGCCATTGACGAAGCGGTCGAGGATGAAGTCGCCGACCACCAGCACGGCGATGTCGCCGAAGCGCGCGATGGCGCGGTGCAGGGGCTCGGGAGAAGGCGGATTGTGCTTGATCATGTCATCTGCCACGCGCGGGAAACGCCGATCTCAGATAGGTCGAAACACCAGATTTGCGAGGCCGGTCGGTCATGCCTGCCGATATACCGCAATTCGGCGCAGCGCAACGCCGGGGCGGAGGCAAACTCGGACCGGTCAGGTTTTCTGCAGGGCGACGTGGACGCCGAGCCCGACCAGCACCGCACCGCCGGCCCGCTGCATCAGCCGCTGCGCCCGGCTCGAACGGCGCAGCCGGCCGATCACCAGGCCGGCCAGGAACACGCACACGACATCGGCCGAGGAGAACATCAGGTTGACGATGGTGCCCAGCACGACGAATTGCAGCCACACCGGCAAGGCCGCGGAGGCATCGATGAACTGCGGCAGAAACGCCATGAAGAATATCGCGGTCTTGGGATTGAGCACCTCGACGGCGATGCTCTCGAAGAACGCTCGGCAAGCCGATTTGCGCTCGATCGCCGGCAGCGCCACGTCGCCCTCCACGCGCTTGCGAAACAGCGAGATGCCGAGCCAGATCAGGTACAGCGCGCCGACCAGCTTGACCGCCATGTAGAGCGGCGGAACGGCATGGAACAGCACCGACAGGCCGGCGGCGGCGGCAAAGACATGCACATAGCCGCCGAGGTGAATGCCGAGTGCCGCCGTCAGCCCCGACCAGCGTCCGCGCGCCATGGTCTGCGCGGCGGCGTAGAGCATGGCCGGACCCGGAATATAGGCGAAGATCGCCGTGGTGGCGAAAAACGCGATCAGCAGTTCGGTCGACGGCATTTTTTGTTCCTTTGTCGTTGGGTCTATGACAGGCAGCGCTTACTAACTTCAGCCCTTCGTCTCCGTTTTGGCGATACCACAAATGTTGGGTGTCTTCGAATTCGACCTATGACCTTTTTCTGGCGTTGGCGCTGCCCCTCACCTGCCTGCCGGCATCCTCTCCCCGTATAGAGACGGGGAGAGGGACGCTGTCATCGATGGTTTCGCCAATTTTCAACGTTGCAAGAGAAGGCGGCGAGGTTGCGTCCAGTTTCTTCTCCCCGTCACTATACGGGGAGAAGATGCCGGCAGGCGGATGAGGGGCGGCGCTGCCCTGACGTGATTGTCAGCAAGAAGCCTATGGCGACTCGCTAGACAGCAGCTTTGGGCCTAATCACGGATCCTGCTTTGTCGACAGCCCGGCCAGCCTCCCTTATAAGGACCGGAATCGCACGCAACCAGAGGCCTTCATGATCATCGTCACGGGCGGCGCCGGCATGATCGGCTCCAACATCGTCGCCGCGCTCAATGCGGAAGGTCATGACGACATCCTGGTCGTCGACGACCTGACCGACGGCCACAAGATCGCCAACTTGGCCGATCTCAGCATTGCCGACTATCTCGACAAGGACGACTTCCTGGCCCGCATGGAAGCCGGCTCGCTCGGCCGCATCGAGGCAGTCTTTCATCAGGGGGCTTGCTCGACCACCACCGAATGGAACGGCAAGTTCATGATGGACGTGAACTACGCCTATTCGAAACAGCTGCTGCATGCCTGCCAGGCGCTGCGCGTGCCCTTTCTCTACGCCTCCTCGGCTTCGGTCTATGGCGGCGGATCCGAATTTCGTGAGGAGCCGGCGTTTGAACGGCCACTCAACGTCTATGCCTATTCCAAGAAACTCTTCGACGACTATGTCAGGCGCACCGTGTTCGACAGCGATCATTCGCAGGTCGCGGGGCTGCGCTACTTCAATGTCTATGGCCCGCGCGAGGCGCATAAGGGCGCCATGGCCTCCGTCGCCTTCCATCTGTTCAACCAGGTCGAGCGCGGCGAAAATCCGAAGCTGTTCGGCGCCCATGACGGCTTCGGACCGGGCGAGCAAAGCCGCGATTTCATCCATGTCGGCGATGTCGCCGACGTCAATCTGTGGCTATGGAAGCGTGGCGCGAGCGGCATCTTCAACTGCGGCACCGGCCGCGCCCAGCCGTTCCGCGCCATCGCCGAAACGGTCATCGACACGCTGGGCAAGGGCGAGATCGAGTTCATAGAATTCCCCGACCATCTCAAGGGCAGCTACCAGAGTTTCACCCAGGCTGATATGTCCCGCTTGCGCGCGGCCGGCTATAACGGGCAATTCCGCACAGTAGAAACCGGCGTCAGAGACTATGTCGAATGGCTGAAAGCCCAACGATCCTCGTGATCGGCCCACGCTGGGTGGGCGATATGGTGATGGCGCAGTGCCTGTTCTCGGCGCTGAAGGAGCTCCATCCCAACGCCGCGATCGATGTGCTGGCGCCCGCCTGGGCGGCACCTCTGGTCAAGCGCATGCCGGAGATCCGCCAGCAGATCGACTTTCCGCTGAAGCCCGGCACGCTCGAATTCAGCCATCGCCGCCGCTTCGGCCGCCTGCTGCGCGGCCGCTACGACTTGGCCTATGTGCTGCCAGGCAGCTGGAAGTCGGCGCTGATCCCGTTCTTTGCCCGCATTCCGCGCCGTTTCGGCAATCTGCGCGAAATGCGCTATGGCCTTTTGACCGACATCGTACCATTGTCCGACGCCGTGAAACGGCGCACCGCGCAGGCCTATTTCGGCCTCGCCCAGGGCGGCAGTTTCCGCGCACCCCGGCTGACCGTGGACGCGAAAAACCAGGCCGCCCTGCTCGACCGCTTCGGTCTGGCGCCGCAAAAATTCGTGGCCCTGATGCCCGGTGCCGAGTTCGGCCCGGCCAAGCGCTGGCCAAGCGAAAGCTATGCCGGCCTTGCCCGCGAATTCATGGGCAAGGGACTGAAGGTCGCCCTGTTCGGCTCGAAGAACGACCGCGACGTGACGGCCGAAATCGCCGCATTGGCCCCCGGCGTCGTCGACCTCGCCGGCCAGACGCGGCTGGAGGACGCCATCGACCTGATCGCGGCCGCCCGGCTCGCGGTCTCCAACGACAGCGGGCTCATGCATGTCGCGGCCGCCGTCGGCACGCCGATCGTTGCCGTCTACGGCTCGACCTCGCCTGAAAATACGCCGCCACTGGCGGAACGGCGCGAACTGGTCTGGCTCGGCCTGTCCTGCTCGCCTTGCCACCAGAAAATCTGTCCGCTCGGCCACCTCAACTGCCTCAAGACATTGGAAGTCGGGCGGGTCGCCGCGGCGGCGGACCGGCTGCTGGAAGTTCCGGCCGCGGCATGAAGGTGCTGATCGTCAAGACATCGTCGATGGGCGATGTCATCCACACCTTTCCGGCACTCGAGGATGCCTGCCGCGCGCGGCCCGATATCGCTTTCGACTGGTGCGTGGAGGAGGCGTTTGCCGGCATCGTCGCGCTGCATCCGGCGATCGGCACCATCCACACGGTGGCGATGAGGCGCTGGCGAAAGAGCCTCTTCGACACGAACACCTGGCGCGAGGCGGCGGCCCTGCGCCGTGCCTTGCGCGCCTGCCGATATGATCTCGTCGTCGATGCGCAAGGCCTGCTGAAATCGGCCCTGGTGGCACGCCAGGCGCGTGCGCCGATCGCCGGCTTCGACCGGTCGAGCGCGCGCGAACCCTCGGCGACGCTGTTCTACGACGTCCCCTACGCCGTGCCGCGCGACCTGCACGCCATCGAGCGGACAAGGCGGCTGTTCGGGCTGGCGCTCGGCTACCGGCCCGATCTTTCGACGCTCGACTCCGGCATCGTCGCACCGATGGGCACGATCGCTGGCATCGACGGAAAAGCGGCCTTCCTGCTGCACGGCACCAGCCGCGAGGACAAGAAATGGCCTGCCGAGGACTGGATCGGAACCGCCCGCCTGCTGGTCGAGCGCGGCATGACGCCGGTCACCACCTGGTCGAACGAACGGGAGAAGGCCGTGGCCGAAGCGATCGCCAAGGCCGTGCCATCCACGGTCGTGCTGCCCAAATCGCCGCTGGCCGACATCGCAGCCATTCTCGGCCGCTCGACGCTCGTCATCGGCGCTGATACGGGATTGACCCACCTCGCCAGCGCCTTCGGCCTGCCGACGGTGGCGGTATTTTTGGCAACTGAACCGGGTTTGACCGGGCCGCGTGGGCAATATGCATCGACGCTGCTGGCAGCGTCCGGCGCGCGCGTGACGCCGGCGCAGGTGGTGGCGGAAGCGGAACGACTTTTAGAGCTTAGCCGGGCAAATACCCGGAAATACTGACTTTTCGACCGAACGATTGGAAAGGCTAGCGCCGCCCCTCATCTGCCTGCCGGCATCTTCTCCCCGTATAGTGACGGGGAGAAGGGGCTGAAATACGCGGTCGGCGCCAGCCACTTGGCGAAATCATCGATGACAGCGTCTTTCTCCCCGTCACTATACGGGGAGAAATGCCCGGCAGGGCAATGAGGGGCGGCGCAAACCTTCGCGCGAATAGCGCCTGTCAGCGCGGAGCCGCACCCAGCCGACGCCCTCAGATAAACTGCACCTGGACGATTTCGTACCCGCGTGCGCCACCAGGCGCGTTGACCTCGATGGCGTCGCCGACTTCCTTGCCGATCAGCGCGCGCGCGATGGGCGAAGAGATCGAGATGCGGCCGGACTTCACGTCGGCTTCCTGGTCGCCGACGATCTGGTAGGTCTTCTTCTCCTCGGTGTCCTCGTCGACCAGCACCACGGTGGCGCCGAACTTGACCCTGTCGCCGCTGAGCTTGGTGACGTCGATCACCTCGGCGCGCGCGATATAATCCTCGAGCTCGTTGACGCGGCCCTCATTGAGGCTCTGCGCCTCTTTCGCGGCATGGTATTCGGCATTTTCGGACAGGTCGCCATGCGAGCGCGCCTCGGAGATCGCCTCGATGATGCGCGGCCGCTCTTCCTGCTGGCGCCAACGCAGTTCTTCCTTCAATGACGCGAACCCCTCGCCTGTCATCGGGACCTTGTTCATAGTGCCTGACCTTTCCTGCCGCCGCCCCCGCGTTTCGGGGGAAGCCTTGTCCTTGGGTACAAAAAGAAAACGGTCCGGCAGCCTCGGGCTAACGGAACCGTTTCACCGCAATTTCCCTGAATATAGCAATCTTTGCGGGCTTTTCACGCTCAAAAATCGGTTTTGCAAAAATCATCCCTTCTTTTGTCAGCGAAGGTGGCTGTGGAATGGAGCGAACAAAAACGGCCGCGATCGCTCGCGGCCGCTTCGAGAAACCATGGTGCCCGATCAGCTCCTCATGAAATGTTCGATCTGCTCGGACAGCATGCCGTATTCGCGCGAACCCTTGCCGGTGCGCTTTTCGATCTCCGTCAGCTGCTGCTGGGCGCCGGCCAGGTCACCGATCTGCAGATGCGCCTCGCCGAGATATTCGCGCACCAGCGTGTAATTCGGGTCGATGCGCAGCGCTTCCTCGTAGTAGCCGAGGCCGACGGTAACGCGGCCGGAATGGCGGTGCGAATAGCCGAGATAGTTG
>NZ_RZSJ01000015.1:0-25583 GCF_003998025.1 Mesorhizobium sp. M8A.F.Ca.ET.021.01.1.1 | reverse complement strand
CCGTGGAATCCCTTGACCACCCACGCGGTAAGGAATTGCGCCTTCGACGAGAACGCGGTCCTGATAAGCTCGCCGGAGATGCGCAGGCGAATGGCCGCGGCGGGTCTTTCCGGCACTCGGATCGTCTATCGGATTTTCTTTCCCAGAGCGCTTGCAAGGCTGCGGCCGTTCGAGCGTTTCCTGACCAAGATACCTATTGGAGCCCAATATTTTGCGCATGTGGTCAAGCCGCTCGTTTGACTGTCCGGAGAAGCTGTTATCCGACGCCGTCGGCCTGTTGAGCACGACGCTGGGATATGCGGTCATTCCAGCCGGGCTGGAGCTCTCATCGAAAACCGTTTGTCCATCTGGCGGGAAACTGGCTGTTCGCCGCCGTTTTTCATTCCGGCTAAGCCCGTTTCGTTCTCCGCCGGCGACGCGGATGCCCCGATCGGTTGACAAGAATAGAGGCAAAATGGCCCGGAGCGCGACATGAACCAGGCTGAGGCAATCGTTCCGACCACGTCGCGGCTCGAGGACGCACAGCGCATCAGGCTGATATTCTGCCTGTTCGCCGCCTCCATCGCGGCTGCTGGATTGGCCCCATTCGCGGGCGCGACCCTCAAGGACCCCGACAGCTGGTGGCACGTGAAAGTCGGGCTGGATTTCCTGGCAAACCAGGCATTTCCAACGGTCGATGCCTACTCCTACACTTTTGCCGGGCATCCGTGGATCGCAAAGGAATGGCTGGGGCAGGTCTTTCTGAGCCTTGCCTACCGTAGCGGCGGATGGACTGGTGTCGCCACGCTGATCATCGCCGCGATAGGGCTGACAGTCTCCGTGACGGCATGGTTCCTCAGCGCGTGGCTGAAGCCGGTACTGGCGGTAGCGCTGACGTTCATCCTGGCCATCCTGATCGCACCTGTCTATACGGCGCGTCCCCACGTCTTCACCTTGCCGATCATCGTCACCTGGACGGCGGTGTTGTTTCGTGCATCGGCGGAGGAGAAGGCCCCGCCGTGGTGGCTCCTCGCGCTGGTTGTGCTCTGGGCCAACCTGCACGCTACCTTCACCTTGAGCTTCGTCATCGCCGCCTTCGCCGGTCTCGATCTCGTGGCGCGCACCGGCCTGTCGAAACCCGCTCTTTTGACGAAGTGGGTTGCGTTTGGCCTGCTCTGTCCGCTGGTCAGCCTGATCAATCCCTATGGTGTGCAAGCCATTCTGGCCACGTTCACCGTCGCCCATGGCAATGAAGCAGTACCCCTGATCCTGGAGTGGCGGCCGTTCAATGTCCAGGAACAGGATCTCCAGGAAGCCGCTATACTAGTGGCGCTTTTCGGGCTTATAACGTCACGGCTGCGGATCGGCTGGGCCAAGGCGTTGTTCGTCGTCTTCACCTTGCATGTCTACCTGTCGCACCAGCGCTTCGTCTATCTGTTCTTCCTGCTTGTTCCCGTGGTGGTGGCGGTCGAAGTCGCGCGCCAGTACCCCTCTTTGTCAGCCGGCGCCTGGCTGAGCGAAAAGCGTGACGTACTGGAAAAGTTCTTCGCCAGCCGGTTCCATCTGCTCTGCGGCGCGACGGCCGCGTTGCTGGTCGGCGCGGTCCTTGCGCTCAACAACGCCTACCAAGTCGCAGCGAGCCCGAAGACATCGGCCAGCGGCGCCCTTGCGTTCGCCAGCGCTCACCACCTGTCCGGCAACGTGATGAACTCCTACAATTTCGGCGGCACGCTGATTTTCCACGGCATCAAGACCTATATCGACGGCAGGACGGACCAACTGTTCCAGGACGGGTTCACGAAAACGGATGAGGCGACGGGTCAAACCGGCGGCAAACCGCTGCTCGAGGCCCAGTTGAAGAAATACGCCATCGGCTGGGCACTGCTTACAGCCGATGACACCCGCATCCCCTTCTTCGATGAACTGGGCTGGAAGCGGGCCTATGCCGACGACTACGCCGTGATCTACCTGCCCGGCGCCTGATTCATCCCGTTCCGGCAAATCGGCGTCGCCAGCGTTCGAAGCCTGGCATTCGTCTTGACATGTATGTTGCAGTGCAGCAAAGTTGTGCTGCAGAGCACATTCCGTGGGACCCACGAGCCACGATTTTTCGCACGACCGGGGATTGCCGTATGAGGAGCATTTCAGGCTCCGCCGCACGACCATCGCCGGCCACGGCATACGGACCGGTCGAATGAATTACAGGCGTGATATCGATGGCCTGCGGGCCGTTGCGGTGCTGCCCGTCGTGCTCTTCCATTTCGGCGTGTCCGCCATTCCCGGTGGCTTCACCGGCGTCGACATCTTCTTCGTCATATCGGGCTATCTGATCAGCGGCAGGCTGCTCGATGATCTCGAGCGCGGCCAATTCTCGATCGGACGCTTCTACTGGCGTCGCGCACGGCGCATCCTGCCGGCGCTGACCTTCGTCATCCTGCTTGCAAGCATTGCGGCCTGGTTCATCCTGCTGCCGTCGGACCTGCACGAATTCAGCCTCAGCGTGATCGCGGCCTCGACCTTCTGGTCGAACATCTATTTCTGGAAGACGACGAACTATTTTTCGATCGACGCCGAATTGCGGCCGCTGCTGCACACATGGTCGCTTTCGGTCGAGGAGCAGTATTACATCTTCGCGCCGATCCTTGTGTATCTGATCTACCGGTATGCCTCGAAGCGCTGGCTGACGATCCTTCTGCCGATCGCCATCGGCAGTTTTGCCCTGGCGGTCATGGCGACCACGCTGGCGCCGACCGCTGGCTTCTACCTCCTGCCGACACGGATCTGGGAACTGGCGCTGGGCGCCATGCTGATGCTGAAAAGGCCGCCGCCACTAGCCAGCCGGCCGGCAACTGAACTGGTCGGCCTGGCCGGCTTTGCCCTGCTTGCATTCGGCTTCCTGACGATTTCGGAGAGCGATCCGTTTCCTGGCTACAACGCCCTGTTTCCCTGCATCGGAACCGCTCTGCTCATCTATGCGGGCCAGAATCACCCCGACCGGCCCGTGCCTGTCGCCACGCGCGTGCTTCAATTCTCTCCGATGGTCTGGGTCGGCCTCATCTCCTATTCGCTCTACCTTGTTCACTGGCCGATCAATTCCTTCGTCCACTATCTCTCGCTGAAAGCCATCTCGGTGCCGACGATCGTCGCGATGACGGTGGCGAGCTTCGCCCTGGCGACCTTCTCGTGGAAATATGTCGAGCAGCCTTTCCGGCGGAAGCGACCCTTTACCGCCCCGCTGCCGATCTTCGCCTTTTCGGCGACGGCGATTGCCCTGCTGTGCGTCGGCGGTCTGGCCGGCGTGCTCGGCAACGGCTTTCCGCAGCGGTTCCCTGATTTTTCGACGCAACGCATCCTGGTGGGTGACTGGCGCAACGGCGTCTGCTTCAACGAAGGCGGGAATCGGATCGAGGATTGGAACCTTGCCGACTGCACGCGCACGCACGGCTTTCCCACCAATGTGCTGCTGTGGGGCGATTCCTTCGCGGCTCACTATGTTTCGGGCCTGGAGGCCAACGCGCAGAAAATCGAGGCCAACGTCATCCAATATACCTATGCCGGCTGCCCACCCAACCTGTCCTATTTTTCCTATGCCCGGCCGGCCTGCACCCGCTTCAACGAACGGGCGCTGTCGATCATCCGCGATGCCAATATCCAGGCGGTGATCCTGAGCGGACGATGGACGGATTACCAGGCAAGGGGCTTCGACGGATTGCAAACGACGATCGACCGGCTGCGCGACATGGGTGTCAAGGTCTATGTCATCGGCCAGTCTCCGGAGTTCATCGCCGACGTCCAGAAGATCGCTTTCTTTGCAAAACACGAGGGCGCCGTGAACACATCCTGGCCGATGGCCATGGATCCCGACATCAACAAGCAGGTGCAGCCCTTCGCCAAAGGCGCGACCTTCATCGATCCGCTTACCTATCTGTGCGACGCCACCGGCTGTTCCTATGCGGATGCCACCAGCAAGCAGTTTCTCTATTTCGACTATGGCCATTTCTCTTCCGCCGGCGCGACGCTGGCTATCTCGAAATACTGGCCGAGCTTCGCCGCCGGCGGCGAAGTCGCAAAGGTCAGGGAGCAGGCGCCAACCGTCACCAGGTGAGTTGGCGAAGCCCGCGTCGTGACACTGCTTTGCGATTGCCCGAAGCCATGCCGTCATGATAACGAGGCTGCAGCGCGGGTATGATGTAATGGTAGCCTGTCAGCTTCCCAAGCTGAACGCGCGGGTTCGATTCCCGCTACCCGCTCCAGCTTGAAACCGAAAAGTCGGTTGCTGATCCGGCCCACGCAGGAACCTGTCCACCCGAGCCGATTCAGCATTTCACGGAATCGCTGGCCCGCTCTAACTCTTTGTTTTCACGCAATTCCCAAGGGGAAGCGCTACGCGCTTCTCCCGGGAAAACCGCTACGCACTTTTCCTGGAATTGCTCTTGGCGAGACTAAAGAGGCATTCAGGCCTGGCCGGTTCGCATCTGCTTCTTGAGGAGGAACCGGGCGAGGTTGCTGATATTCCGCGGTGCCACCTTCCTGGGCAGATGCGCCAGTAGGTCTTCCGATTTGACGTCGTTGCGGAACCGCTCGGCCCAATCTTCGGTGAGGTCGTCCCGCTGCAGGCGCAAATTCGTCTCGAACTCTCCGTCCGGCATTTCCATTGACAATTGCCGAGCCACCGACGCGACGTACGGACGAGGATCGTCCAACAGATCCTCATAGAAAAAGTGATCGTAATGCAGATCGGCCAGCCGCAGATATGCCTCCCAGAAGGCATAGCTCTGCTCGATCAGAAAATAGGCCTGGCAGATGCCGGCGAAGTCGTATTGCGGAACCAGGTCCGCGCCGTCCATCGTGCTTCTCCAATGGCCTGACGCCTTCGCCCGGCAATAGGAAATCGCCTGGCGAAGACGGTCCCGCCGCTCCAGCAGGACCAAACCCATGGCATGGCGCCGGCCGCATTCCGCCAGGAAGTCGGCTCCATATTTGGCCTGCGACCAGTGAAGGTGCCGTGGAAACAGCTTGACGGCGAACGTGCCGTTCGCGGTCCCGCCGCGATCGATCACGGCGGACAGCAGGTCATCGAAGGATTTCGGCTTGCACCCGAGATTGGTCGTGTCGAGCCACTCGGCGGAGTTGCCGAACAATCCCGTGCTGTTTGTGAGACTGCCAAGCCATTCGGAACCGCTACGGGCTTCGGTAAGTATCGCCACGCCTTTCATGCGTGCGGATTGCCCGCGGCCTGTCCGACCTCGATTGCAGAAAGCCGTTCTTCCTGATCGCCCCTCGACATGTCAAAGCTCCGCTTAAACAGCGCCTCAACGAACAAAGGCTCATATGGTTCCGTAGATTCGACCTCACGCCAAGGCAAAATGCAGGCCATACACGTTACACTGGTCGATCAACGCCGTACGCGCAAAGGCCGGCCACGTTGTGGTGGTCGGCCTTTGCGTCAACCGCAGAAGCGATTACAGCCAGACGCGCTCGCGCCAGCAGCGGACGCGGCGGCGGCCGTGGCGCCAGTAGCTGCGGCAAACCCGTCTCCAGCCGCGGCGGCGTCCATGGCGGCGACGCCAGTAGTCATCGTGGTAATCGTGGCCATGGTGGCCGCTGCGATGGGAGACCTGCTCCAGCGCGACTTCGTCGTCCCCTTCGAAGACAGCCGGATCTGGCTTGTCCAGCTCATCAAGAATTCCGGCGCCCTGGGGAATACCGGCAACCGCGCGGCCGGGTCCGGCCACGCTTGCAAATGCCACTGCCCCCGCAACGCCAAGCATTCCAGTAAGAAACTTCCGACGTTCCATAAAAACCTCTTGAGTTGTTGACCATCGACACCTCGTTCCCTCGCCCGAAACAGGCTCCAGCGCGCATGCCGATCGCTTCTGAACGCGCGGTGTCGGTTCTCGTTCCGTCACCCTACTTCGCGCAGGATGAAATCATGCAGCATCTTGGCCGCCGGCGAGAGCACGCGATTCCGGACCGTGATCAGGCTGTAGGGCCTGACCTCGATGTCGAACTCGGTCTGGACGACATCGATGGCGCCGGCAAGCCCGTCCGGATTCTGGATGAACTTCGCCACCTGCACCGAGACCGGTGCGATGGCATCGGATTGTGCAACCATGACCAGCGTGAGCAGCAGCGAGCTGGTGTTCAAGATCCGGTCCGGCAGCGCGATGTTGCGGTTCAGGAAATTGCTTTCCATCGCCTGGCGCAAGGGCGAACCGCCCGATTGGAAGACCCAGTCATAGGCGGCGGTGTCTTCCAGCCTGACCACATTGCCCCCGGCGAGCGGGTGGCCGCGGCGCACGATCAGGCAGGCTTTCTCGACGCCGATCACACGGGATTCGAACAGCCGCGGATTGAGGTCGTCGGGAATGCGGGCGATGATGAAGTCGTGGCGCGAGGCGATCAGCTCGCGGGCGAGCACGTTCGACGTCTCGACCTGCATGGTGATCTCGATGCGCGGGTAGATGCGGCGGATCTCGCGAATCGCCGGTACGGCCAATTCGATCGCCGGCGCGGTCACGGCACCGAGGAACACCGAGCCGCCCTTGCCGGCCTTGAGCTCGGCAATCTCGCGGTCGGCTTCGCGCATCTCGAGCAGGATCGACCGGGCCCGCCTGGCGAGCGCCTGGCCGTAGGGGGTAAGGGTCACGCCGCGCGGCAGCCGTTCGCACAGCTTTACGTCAAGCACCGCCTCCATCTCGGCGATCATGCGCGAGGCGGCCGGCTGGGAGATGTTCATGACCTGGGCCGCCGCGCTCACCCGTCCGTGATCGTCGAGGGCGGCGATCATGCGCATGTGGCGCAAGCTCAAGCCACTGCGCAGGAGTGTCTCCCCATCTCCCGGGAGCTTCTCGTAACTTACTGGAATAGCATCGGGATCGCGCAATGCCGCCATGATCTTCCAGCCTTTCCGCCGGTTTCTTTCCGCATGCTAGATCATACCGGTTTCGGTATAGCAACCACCAAAGATCGCATTTGACAGTTATGGCAAAGGGACCCACCCTTCGCGCGCTCCGAGATGCAAGGGTCGGTAACGAACAAAATCGTATCGATTGAAACTGTGTCGCGGAGCCGATTGGGAGGATACCGGAGATCGATAAAGCCGACAGCGGCGCCTTTGCGCTCCTGTCTGGCTGCGCGGCCCGCGAAGCCCCGAGGTGTCGCGTCCATCAACCAGGGAGAGTAACGTGAAAATCATCAAGACGCTGGCCGCCGTCGCGGCCCTTGGCATCGCTGCCATGAGCTATCAGGCGCACGCGGCCGACAAGGGTCTTGTCGGCGTGCTGATGCCGACCAAGACCTCGCAGCGCTGGATCAATGACGGCGACGCCGTCAAATCCCAGCTCGAGGCGCTCGGCTACACTGTCGACCTGCAGTATGCGCAGGACGACATCCCCAACCAGCTCAGCCAGCTGGAAAACGAAATCACCAAGGGCCCGAAGGCGCTGATCATCGCCTCGATCGACGGCACCACCCTGTCGGATGCGCTGCAGAAGGCGAACGACGCAGGCGTCGTCGTGGTCGCCTATGACCGCCTGATCAAGAAGACCGCCAATGTCGACTATTACACCACTTTCGACAATTTCGGCGTCGGCGTGATCCAGGCGAATTCGCTGGTCAAGGGCCTCAAGGAGCGCTTCCCGAACACCAAGCCGTGGAACGTCGAACTGTTCGGCGGCTCGCCCGACGACAACAACGCCTTCTTCTTCTACAACGGTGCTATCTCCGTCCTGCAGCCATTGATTGACGACGGCTCGATCAAGATCAAGTCCGGCCAGACCGGCATGGACAAGGTCGGCACGCTGCGCTGGCTCGCCGCCACCGCCCAGGCTCGCATGGACAACCTCCTGTCGGCCAACTACTCGGACGGCAGCCGCGTCGACGGCGTCCTGTCGCCCTATGACGGCCTGTCGCGCGGCATCACCGCCTCGCTGCGCGCCGTCGGCTACGGCACGGACGCACAGCCCTGGCCGATCGTGACCGGTCAGGATGCCGAGACCGCCTCGGTCAAGCTGATCATCTCGGGCGAGCAGTACTCGACCGTGTTCAAGGACACCCGCGAACTGGCCAAGGCCACTGTGCAGCTGGTCGACAAGGTGCTCTCGGGCGGCAAGCCGGAAGGCCTCGATGAAAAGACCTACAACAACGACGTCAAGGTGGTTCCCTCGATCCTGCTGACGCCGCATGAGGTCGACAAGTCGAACTACCAGGCGATGGTCGTCGATTCCGGCTACATCAAGGCCGAAGACCTGAAGTAATCCCGGTTATAAAATCAGGGGTCCTGCGCAACGCAGGGCCCCTTTTCGTTCACAAGCGACCCCGGTATTGTTTCTGCCGGCCTAGAGCAATTCCAGGAAAAGTGCGCGGCGGTTTTCCGTCAGGAATTGCGTAAAAACAAGAAAGTCTAGGAGGAGCTTGCCCTGATGACCTCGACGATTTTGGAGATGCGCGACATCACCAAGACGTTCCCCGGCGTGAAGGCGCTGTCGAACGTCAACCTCAGCGTGGAGGAAGGTGAGATCCACGCCGTTGTCGGCGAGAACGGCGCCGGCAAGTCGACGCTGATGAAGGTGCTGTCGGGCGTCTATCCCTCCGGCACCTATGACGGCCAGATCATTTTTCAGGGCCAGGAATGCCAATTCAAGGGCATCCATGACAGCGAACACAAGGGCATCGTCATCATCCACCAGGAGCTTGCGCTGGTGCCGATGCTGTCGATCGCCGAAAACATCTTCCTCGGCAACGAGCACGCCAGATACGGCGTCATCGACTGGAACGCCAACGAGGCGCGCACCAGCGCCCTGTTGAAGAAGGTGGGCCTCAAGGAGGACCCCAAGACCCTGATCACCAATATCGGCGTCGGCAAGCAGCAGTTGGTCGAGATCGCCAAGGCGCTGAGCAAGGAAGTTAAGCTGCTGATCCTCGACGAGCCGACCGCATCGCTCAGCGAAAAGGACAGCCAGGCGCTGCTCGACCTGCTGCTCGAATTCAAGCGGCAAGGCATGACCTCGATCCTGATCTCGCACAAGCTCAACGAGGTGAACCGGGTCGCCGACAAGGTTACCGTGATCCGCGACGGGCGTACCATCGAGACGCTGGCCAAGAAGGATATTTCGGAGGACCGCATCATCACCTCCATGGTCGGCCGCTCGCTCGACGACCGCTATCCGCCGCGCGAGCCTGACATCGGCGAGGTCGTGTTCGAAGTGAAGAACTGGTCGGTCTATCACCCGATCCATGCCGAGCGGCAGGTGATCAAGGGCATCGACCTCAACGTGCGCAAGGGCGAGGTGGTCGGCATTGCCGGGCTGATGGGCGCCGGCCGCACCGAATTCGCCATGAGCCTGTTCGGCCGCTCCTATGGGCGCCGCATCACCGGCGAAGTGCTGCTCAAGGGCAAGGCGGTCGACGTCTCCTCGGTGAGCAAGGCGGTCCAACACGGGATCGCCTATGTGACCGAGGACCGCAAGACCTACGGTCTCAACCTCATCGATCATATCAAGCACAACATAACGCTGGCCAATCTGGGCGGCGTCTCGCGCCACAGTGTGATCGACGACATGCGCGAGCTCGCCGTTGCCAACGACTATCGAAAGAAAACCAACATCCGTGCATCGAGCGTCTATCAGATGACCGGCAATCTTTCGGGCGGCAACCAGCAGAAGGTGGTGTTGTCGAAATGGCTGTTCGCCGACCCGGAAGTTCTGATCCTCGACGAGCCGACGCGCGGCATCGATGTCGGCGCCAAGTACGAAATCTACACGATCATTGCGCGCCTCGCCGCTGAAGGTAAGGCGATCCTGGTCATCTCGTCGGAAATGCCGGAATTGCTCGGCATCACCGACCGAATCTATGTCATGAACGAAGGGCGCATCGTGGGCGAAATGCCCGCGGCGGACGCGAGCCAGGAAAAAATAATGCGGGCCATCGTTCGTGGAGAAGGAAAAGCAGCATGAGCACCGACAGCGCCCCCGCCCCGCAAGGCAACATCGCCGAAGAACAGCGTCCACGCATCGCCGTCTCGGCGCTGACGACGAACCTGCGCGAATATGGTCTGATTATCGCGCTGATCGTCATCATGCTGTTCTTCCAGTTCACCACGTCGGGAACGCTGTTCAAGCCGGTCAACCTCAGCAACCTGGTGCAGCAGAACTCGTTCATCATCGTGATGGCGCTGGGCATGCTGCTGGTCATCGTTTCGGGCTACATCGACCTCAGCGTCGGGTCGGTCGCCGGTTTCATCGGCGCGCTGGCGGCGAACATGATGGTCATCTGGCAGCTCGGACCGCTCAGCAATCCGCTGGTGGTCTCGATCGTCTGCCTGATCGTGGGCGGCCTGATCGGCGCGGCGCAAGGCTATTGGATCGCCTATCACCGGATACCGAGCTTCATCGTGACGCTGGCGGGCATGCTGATCTTCCGCGGCATCTGCCAGGCGCTGCTGGGCGGCGGCTCCTCGGTGGGTCCGCTTCCGGACGGCTTCAAGGCACTCAGCTCCGGCTTCATTCCTGATGTGATCGGCCCGCTGACGCTGATTGCGCCGACGGTAAACGCGGCCGGCAAGACCATTTTGGGCAGCGGCCTGACGCTGCACATGACGACGGTCGTGCTGGGGCTGATCGCCGTGCTGGCCTATGCCTATTTCGGGGTGAGGACACGGCGCAAACGCGAGCGCCACGGCTATGAGGCCGAGCCCTTCCCCCTGTTCGTCATCAAGACGCTGGTTGCCAGCGCGCTGGCGCTGTTCCTGGTCTATGAATTCGCCAGCTACAGGGGCCTGCCGGTGGTGCTGCTCGTCATGGGCGTGCTGATCTCGCTGTTCGTCTTCGTTACCAAGCGCATGACCATCGGTCGCCGCATCTACGCGATGGGCGGCAACCCCAAGGCAGCGCAATTGTCGGGCATCAACACCGAGCGGCTGACGCTTCTGGTGTTCATCAATATGGGCGTGCTGTCGGCGCTCGGCGGCCTGATCATCGCCGCGCGTCTCGGCCAGGCCGTGCCGGCCGCGGGCCTCGGCAGCGAGCTCGACGTGATCGCGGCCGTCTTCATCGGCGGCGCCTCGGCGATGGGCGGCGTCGGCCAGGTGATCGGCGCGGTGGTCGGCGGCTTCATCATGGGCGTGATGAACAACGGCATGTCGATCATGGGCGTCAACGTCGACTGGCAGCAGGTGGTCAAGGGACTGGTGTTGCTCGGAGCCGTCATCTTCGACGTCTACAACAAGAACAAGGCTTAAGGGCTGGAGGCGAGGACTAGGAGGCATACGGGTTCTAGATCGCGAAGCTGCCGGCAGCCCGTCGGCACCAAGAAGTCCGGGGAAGGACCAGGCTCGCGAACGCAATCCGGACGAAGCGTTTCAACCGTGGCGCGTTTCCGCGCCGCGCCGGTCAGGATTTTGCCGATGGCAGCCGGACACGGAAAAATGAGAGAGGACTGATCATGCTGATCTCGCAGATTCTCGACGACGCCGAGACGATCCGTGTCGTTGCCCGCAGCGGCGGGAAGACCCGGATCATCAACGGCGCGCGCAGCGTCTATTCGCTGGCGATGGAGGCCGCCCGCACCGGTGTCGGCCTGGCCGCCCTGATCGAACGCAAGGGACTTGGCGAGACGGTCGATCTCGACGCCGCCTACAAGAGGGGACGGCTCCTGTCGCCGATCAATCACCCCGACCCGGCGCATCTGCACCTGACCGGCACGGGGCTGACGCATCTCGGGTCGGCCGCGACGCGCGATTCCATGCACAAGAAGCTCAGCACCGACGGCGAGGAGCAGCTCACCGATTCGATGAAGATGTTCCGCATGGGGCTGGAAGGCGGCAAACCCGCCAAAGGCCAGGTCGGCGTACAGCCGGAATGGTTCTACAAGGGCAACGGCACCATGGCGGTCGCGCCTGGCGCGGCGCTGATGTCGCCGGCCTTTGCCAAGGATGCCGGCGAAGAACCCGAGGTCGCCGGGATCTATGTCATCGGCGACGACGGCGCGCCGTTCCGCGTCGGCTTCACGCTGTCGAACGAATTCTCGGACCATGTGACCGAGCGCGTGAACTATCTCTTCCTCGCCCACTCCAAGCTGCGCAATGCCTCGTTCGGGCCGGAAATCCTGATCGGAGACCTGCCTTCGGACATCCGCGGCACGTCGCGCATCCTGCGAGACGGCAAGACATTGTGGGAGAAGCCGTTCCTGTCGGGCGAAACGAACATGTCGCACACCATCGCCAATCTCGAACACCACCACTTCAAATATTCGGCCTTCCGCCAGCCGGGCGACGTGCATGTGCATATGTTCGGCACCGCGACGCTATCCTTCGCCGACGGCATCAACACGGAAGCAGGCGACGTGTTCGAGATCGAGGCAGGGGATTTCGGCCTGCCGCTGCGCAACCCGCTGGAAATCGAAAAGCCGGTGAAGGTGGCGGTGAAGGCGCTGTAAAAGCCACGAGGGCGTCATCCCCCTCTCGTGGGGAGATCGGCAGCTTCGACCTTAGCGCACCGCGCGGAAATGCTTTGAGAGCTTGAGGCCTTGCGCCTGGTAGTTCGAGCCCAGGTCGGTGCCGTAAAGCGCCCGCGGCCGCTTCAGCATGTGCTCGTAGACCAGCCGGCCGACGATCTGGCCATGGTCGAGGATGAACGGGACTTCGTGGCTGCGCACTTCGAGCACCGCCCGGCTGCCGGTGCCGCCGGACGCCGAATGGCCGAACCCCGGATCGAAAAAGCCGGCATAGTGGACACGGAACTCGCCGACCAGCGGATCGAAGGGCGTCATCTCGGCGGCGTAGAGCGGCGGCACATGCACCGCCTCCTGGCTGACGAGGATGTAGAACTCGTCGGGATCGAGCACCAGTTCGCCGGCGCCGCTCTTATGGATCGGCTCCCAGAAATCGAGGACATCCTGGGCGGCACGCTTGTCGACATCGACGAGCCCGGTGTGGTGCTTGCCGCGATAGCCAACCACCCCATCCTTGTCGCCATTGAGATCGATCGACAACGCGATGCCGCCACCGGAAATGTTGGGCGGATCGGTGGCGACCAGCATCTCGGCGTTGTGCAATTCATGCAGCTCAGCCTCCGAGAGCAGTGCATTGCCGGTGCGGAAGCGGATCTGCGACAGGCGCGAACCGGTGCGCGCAATGATCGGGAAGGTGCGCGGGCTGACTTCGAGATAGAGCGGACCGTGATAGCCGGCGGCGATCTTGTCGAACTCGTGGCCGCGATCGGTCATGACGCGGGTGAAGATGTCTAGGCGCCCGGTCGAGCTCTTCGGATTGGCCGACGCCGAAATATCAGCCGGCAGGGCCAGACTTTCGAGCAGCGGCACAATATAGACGCAGCCGGTTTCGAGAACCGCGCCTTCGGTCAGATTAATCTCGTGGAGTTGCAGCCGATCGAGCTTTTCCGAGACCTTGTGGTTGGGGCCGGGCAGGAACGAGGCGCGCACCCGCCAGGCCTTTTTCCCCAATCTGAGATCAAGGCTCGCCGGCTGGATCTGATCGGCATCGAGCGCGCGCGGCGACTTCAGCGCGCCGGACTTGAACAGCGCCGAAATGTCCTGATCGGGAAGAATGCCTGTCTGCCGCAAAGTCTGGCTCCGCCCAAGACTGGTCTCTTTTGGTGCAGGTTCTTGCCGCAAAACCACTGGGCACTTTTGCGGAACCTGCCTTGGTACAAACCTCTTAATGAAGCCGGCAATTGACGCAAGCGTGGCGCGGGTCTAAAGGGTCGTTATCCCGTGGTGATTTGGCCGGTCGGCTTGCAGCCACGTTAAACAAGTCGCTAAAGGACCGTCGGGCCGCAAGGCCGTATGGACCGGTTGCGACTTTCGCGGCCGGTTTTTTTGTGTCTGGAACAAAGCGATGAGCACCAAGAAGCGCAACTGGAAACCTCAGACGGCACTCGTGCATGGCGGAACCTTGCGTTCCCAATTCGGCGAAACCGCCGAGGCGATGTACCTGACCCAGGGCTATGTCTATAAAACCGCCCAGGCGGCGGAAGCCCGCTTCAAGGGCGAAGAGCCTGGCTTCATCTATTCGCGTTACGCCAACCCGACCGTCGACATGTTCGAAAAGCGCATGTGCGCTCTCGAAGGCGCCGAGGACGCGCGCGCCACGGCGTCGGGCATGGCGGCGGTGACCGCGGCCCTTCTGTGCAGCGTCAAGGCCGGCGATCATATCATTGCGGCGCGCGCGCTGTTCGGCTCCTGTCGCTGGGTGGTCGAGACGCTGGCGCCGCGCTATGGCATCGAGGCGACCTTGGTCGACGGCACCGATATCGCCAATTGGGAAAAGGCGGTCAGGCCGAACACCAAGCTGTTCTTCCTGGAAAGCCCGACCAATCCGACGCTGGAAGTCGTCGACATATCAGCCGTCGCCTCGCTTGCCAATTCGATCGGCGCGCGGCTTGTCGTCGACAATGTCTTCGCCACGCCGCTGCAGCAGAAGCCGTTGCAGCTTGGTGCGCACATCGTCGTCTACTCGGCCACCAAGCATATTGACGGCCAGGGCCGTTGCCTCGGCGGCGTCATCCTGTCGGACAAGAAGTGGATCGACGAAAACCTGCACGACTATTTCCGCCACACCGGCCCCAGCCTGTCGCCGTTCAATGCCTGGACCTTGCTGAAGGGGCTCGAGACGCTGCCGCTGCGCGTGCGCCAGCAGACGGAAAGCGCCGGCAGGATCGCCGACTTCCTGGCCGAGCAGCCGCAGATCGCCCGCGTCATCTATCCCGGCCGCGCCGACCATCCGCAGGCCGCCATCGTCAAGAAGCAGATGTCGGGCGGCTCGACGCTGATCTGCCTCGACGTCAAGGGCGGCAAGCCGGCGGCCTTCGCGCTGCAGAACGCCCTCGACATCGTGCTGATCTCGAACAATCTCGGCGATGCCAAGAGCCTGATCACCCATCCGGCGACGACGACGCACAAGAACCTGAGCGACGAGGCCCGCGCCGAACTCGGCATCGGGCCAGGGACGCTCAGGCTGTCGGTCGGCCTGGAGGACGCCGACGACCTGCTGGAAGACATCGCGCAGGCGCTGAAGGCCGCCAAATAGGCTGTTTGGGAGCGTCGGTCGCGGCGATCAGGCGCGCGACGGCGTCTCCTCCAGTTCGGCCGCCTTGGTGCGGATGGTCATTGCGTTGCCGCGCCAGTCGACGGCGCCGCCGAGCCAGCCGCGCGCCCAGAGGGTTGGGAGCATCACGTCCCGCGCCATCATGGCCGCGACCATGCGCGGCGACAGGTACCAGCCCTTGGACAAGGCCAGTGCGCACTCCGGAAGGTAGAAGGCCGCCAACACGGCAATCGCGGTTGCCCAGAGGCTGATGCCGGCGCTCGCCGCAGCAACCAGGGCAAGCGCGAGAGGCACCGCCGCGCCGGTCAGGATTTCGGGCGCGAAGAACAGCGGGAAGGTGACGCGGCGCAGGCGCGCCCAGCGGGCCTGACGCGACCAGATCTCGCCAAGCGTGCGCTGGCCGAGCGGCTGCTCGAAGGGCGCGGCAACGAGATTGACGCGCAAGCCGAGGCCGTTCACCAGCTTGGTGGCGGCAGCGTCCTCGGCGATCTCGGCGGCCAGCGCCCGAATGCCGCCATTGGCATTCAGCATCGGCTTGTTCCACAGCATGCTCTTGCCCTGGGCAAAGCCGAGGCCGAGCGCCTCGCCGGCATACTGCCAGCGGGCCTGCAATGTGTTAAGGAAGGCGCATTCGACATCAGCCCAGAAACCCTCGGGCCGCGAGCCGATCGGCGTCGAGCAGACAAGGCCGGTGTCGGGCCGCCATGCCGCCATCATGTGCTCGACATAGTCCCTCGGCATCAGGACGTTGGAATCGGCAAGGATGACCCAGTTGTGGCGTGCCGCTTCCCAACCCTTGACGCAATTGTTGAGCTTTGGATTGGCGCTGACGCGGTCGTCACCGATCAGCAGCCGGGCCGGCACCTTGGGAAACCGGGCAATCGCCCTGTTTATCAGTTTGACCACCGGATCGTCGGGATGGGCGACGCAGAAGATCAGTTCGTAGCGTGGCCAGTCGAGGGCGAAGGCGCGTTCCAGCGTCTCATGCGTGAACGGCTCGACGCCCCGCGACGGGACGACGATCGAGACCGGTTGCGGCTTGCCGGCTGGCGGGGCGATCGTGTTGCGCCGTTTCAGCTGTGAAGCGGCGAGCGAAATGCTGGCGGCGTTTGAAAGGATGAGTGCGGTCGAAAGCGAGGCGGCTATGAAGGTGAGTTCCATCGAGATCTGGTCACTCCGGAAAGGCGGCCGGCATCGTGGCCGTTTTCAACAGTTCGACAGAGCGCCGAGTCGCCCGGTTCGTGCACACCACCATTGTCGTGTGTCACTTAAATGACATTCTTTGCCGGCACCTGCGGTTCAAGGTCAGCCGCGACAAGACGCGCACGTTGACCTGCTCACCGGGAGCGCTGAAAGTCATCGGGTTGTTTTGGAGCCGCTCATGTACCGCGCCGTGACGCGCAACATCGAAGTGCAGGTCAGGCCGTTCTATCTCGAGGACCGTTCGGATCCCTCGGAGAACCGCTATGTCTGGGGCTATCAGATAACGATCGACAACCAGTCGGACGAGTTCGTGCAGTTGTTGTCGCGCTATTGGCACATCACCGATGGCGCCGGCCGGGTCGAGGAAGTGCGCGGGCCGGGCGTTGTCGGCGACCAGCCGGAACTCAATCCCGGCGACAGCTATCAATACACGTCCGGCTGCCCGCTCTCGACACCGTCCGGGATCATGGTCGGACGCTACACGATGCGCAACAAGCGCGGCGAGACCTTCGACATCGCCATCCCCGCCTTCTCGCTCGATCTGCCGGGGACAAGGCGCACGGTGAATTAGCGTCTTTTCTCCCGTCACTATACGGGGGAGTTGAGGAATGGTCCGCGAAGCGGACGAAAAGCCAATTGCTTGGCTTTTCGAGTGACGACCGTCCGGCAGGACAATGAGGGCAGCGCCGAGCTTGCGAGAATTTCTTCAGATAGAGCCAAGGAGCTCCTGTACTAACGCTGGCGCTGCCCCTCATCCGCCTGCCGGCACCTTCTCCCCGTATAGTGACGGGGAGAAGGGACTAGCTTTACTGAGCCGCAAACTCGGCCGGATCGAAGTCGTACTGGGTCGAGCAGAACTCGCAGGCGACGTGGATGCCGCCATCCTCGGTGCTGTCCTTGATCTCCTGCGCGGAGAAGCCTTCGAGGATATCGCGGATCTTGTCCCTGGAGCACGAGCACTGGTCGGTGACCGGGACGCCGCCGAAGACGCGCACGCCATGCTCGTGGAACAAGCGATAGAGCAGCCGCTCGGCGCCGATGGTCGGGTCGATCAGCTCGGTCGGCTCGATGGTGCCCAGCAAGGCGAGGAGTTCCTGCCAGGAATTATCGGCCGGATCGTGGACTTCCTCGCGCGGATCGCCATCGCCACCCGGCAGGTCCGGGACGCGCATGCGCTCGGGCGATTGCGGCAGGAACTGCGCCAGTATGCCGCCGGCGCGCCACTGCTCGCGCGCACCGCCGATACCGGGCGTCAGCAGCTTGGCGACCGAGAGCCTGATATCCGTCGGGATCTGTTCCGACTGGCGGAAATAGGTGCGCGCCGCGTCTTCCAGCGTTTCGCCGTCGAGCTGGACGATGCCCTGATAGCGCTGCGTATGGGCGCCCTGATCGATGGTCAGCGCCAGCACGCCGCTGCCAAGCAGCGTTTGCTGCGAGGTCTCGCCGGCCGCGACCAGCGCTTCGAGCCGATCCGCGTCGAAACGCGCATAGGCGCGCAGCGCCGAGGGCGTGGAAAAGTCCGCGACCAGCATGTCGACAGGCCCGTCGGTACGGGTCTGCAGGATGAACTTGCCTTCGAACTTGAGCGAGGTGCCGAGCAGCACCGTCAGCACACAGGCTTCCGCCAGCAGGCGGGCGACCGGCTCGGGATAGTCGTGGCGGCCAAGGATGGCGTCGAGCATCGGCCCGAGCTGCACCGTGCGGCCACGCACGTCGAGCGGACCGACTTCGAAGGGAACGACGTGATCGTCGCCGGCGTAGCCGAACTCGCCGAGTTTGGGGTGATGTTCAGTCACTTGATGGCTTTCCAACATGACAAAGCTCCAGGGCGCGGCCATGCGGCCCTGGTGGGCACATGCGTCCAAACGCGCTTGATTTGCGTGATGCGGCGCAGATAGGCATCGCGCCCCCGCAGATCAAGCGCCTGGGCATTTCAGGCGCCAAGACATATCAAGCAACAAGACACATCAAGCACCGAGACACCAGGCAAGCACGGCCTTCTGGGCGTGCAGCCGGTTTTCGGCCTCGTCGAAGACCACCGAATGCGGTCCGTCGATGACCTCGTCGGTCACCTCCTCACCGCGATGGGCCGGCAGGCAATGCATGAACAGGGCGTCGGGCTTTGCCTTGGCCATCAGCGCCGCGTTGACCTGATAGGGCGAGAAGACATTGTGGCCGCGGGCACGGTGTTCCTGGCCCATCGACACCCAGCAGTCGGTGACGATGCAGTCGGCCTGGTCGACGGCTTCTTCGGGCGAGCGGGTGAAATGCAGCTTGCCGCCATGCGCCTTGGACCAGTCGACATGCTTCTGCGCCGGTTCGCTGCCTTCGGGTACGGCGACGTTGAGATTGAAGCGGAACCGTGCCGAGGCCTCGAGCAGCGAGTGTAGCACGTTGTTGCCGTCGCCGGTCCAGGCAATGGTCTTGCCGGCCACCGGACCGCGATGCTCCTCGAAAGTCATGATGTCGGCCATCAGCTGGCAGGGGTGGGTGTCGTCGGTCAGCCCGTTGATCACCGGAACGGTGGCATTCTCGGTCAACTCTAGCAGCCGCTCGTGCGAGGTGGTGCGGATCATGATGGCGTCGACATAGCGCGACAGCACCTTGGCGGTGTCGGCGATGGTCTCGGAGCGGCCGAGCTGCATCTCGGTGCCGGTCAACATGATGGTCTCGCCGCCAAGCTGGCGCATGCCGACGTCGAAAGAAACGCGCGTGCGCGTCGACGGTTTGTCGAAGATCATGGCCAGCACCTTGCCTTCGAGCGGCTTGGTCCGCTCGCCGGCCCTGAGACGCGCCTTTCGCGTCACCGCATCATCCAGCATGAAGCGCAAATCGCCTTCGGAAACGGTGGAAAGATCGGTGAAATGGCGAACTGACATCAGGAATGGTTCCGGATTACTTCGCGGCGGCGGAGGCAATGGCCTCCGACAGGCCCTTGGCGCCGGCGCGGATGCGGCCGAGCGCTTCGTGAATCTCGGCATCGGTGACGGTCAGCGGCGGCAGCAGGCGAATGACGTTGTCGCCGGCCGGAACCGCCAGCAAATGCTGGTCGCGCAGCGCCATGTTCACCTTGCCGTTGGGCATCGCGCATTTGAGGCCGAGCATCAGCCCGGTGCCCCTGATATCCTCCATCACCTCGGGGAATTCGTCGGCTACCGACGCAAGCCCCTGCTTCATCAGCAGCGCCTTGCGCTGGACATCCTCGAGAAATCCATCTTCCAGCACGACGTCGAGGACGGCGTTGCCGACCGCCATTGCCAGCGGATTGCCGCCGAACGTGGTGCCGTGCACGCCGGCGGTCATGCCGACGGCCGCTTCATCGGTGGCAAGGCAGGCGCCCATCGGGAAGCCGCCGCCAATGCCCTTGGCGATTGCCATGATGTCGGGCGTCACACCCGACCACTCATGCGCGAACAGCTTGCCGGTACGGCCAATGCCGCACTGAACCTCATCGTAGATCAACAACAGGCCGTGCTGCTCGCAGAGCTGCCGCAGACGCTTCAACGACTGTGTCGGTACCGGGCGGATGCCGCCCTCGCCCTGCACCGGCTCGATCAGGATCGCGGCGGTCTCGGGCGTGATCGCTTTTTCAGCGGCGTCGATGTCGTCGAAGCCGACCTGATCGAAGCCTTCGACCTTGGGTCCGAAGCCCTCGAGATATTTGTACTGGCCGCCGGCCGCGATGGTCGCCAGCGTGCGGCCATGGAAGGCGCCTTCGAAGGTGATGATGCGGAAGCGCTCGGGATGTCCCTTGACGAAGTGGTAGCGCCGCGCCGTCTTGATCGCGCATTCCAGCGCCTCGGCGCCGGAATTGGTGAAGAACACCTTGTCGGCGAAGGTGGCATCAGCCAATCGTTCGCCAAGCCGGCTCTGCCCCGGGATCTCATAGAGATTGGAGACGTGCCAGAGCTTCGCCGCCTGTTCGGTAAGGGCCGCGACCAGATGAGGATGGCCGTGGCCAAGCGAATTGACAGCTATGCCGCCGGCGAAATCGAGATATCGCTCGCCCTTGTCGGTAACCAGCCAGGTGCCTTCCCCATGGTCGAAGGCCAGGGGTGCGCGAGCAAAGGTCTCGTAAAGCGCCGAACCGCTCATTATATGCGTCTCCGGTACCGGAAAATCAAAAAAGCCGCCAAAGCGGCGGCCTTCTGTGGCTTATCGTGTTTTTCGGTCATGAAGTCAACGAAAACGTCGCGTAGTGGCGCGCGGCAAGCCCCCTGACGCGACGCCGGCTCATGAGCGACCGGGCAAGTTGGGGAAAACCGAAAAAACCGATTCGTGTTGCACTTGGGACTCTTGTCACCGAGTCAGCGCATAGAGTAGTTGTAGTCGAGAAATAACTAGATTTCGTGCGGCGGACCTAATCACCAGATATATGTGGTGTCTGCCCCAGCAGTGGTGCTGGGTCGGGAAAGGATTCTGATTGCCGCACGCTTATGAGGAGCGCGGTCATGAACTGGACTGACGAGCGGGTAGAACTCTTGAGAAAACTGTGGTCGGAGGGTCTGAGCGCAAGCCAGATTGCCGCTCAGCTTGGAGGGGTCAGCCGCAACGCGGTCATCGGTAAGGTGCACCGGCTGAAACTGTCGGGCCGCGGCCGTGCGACGGCGACGCCGGCACGCCAGAAGAAGGCATCGCAAGGATCGACCGTCCAGAAGTCGGTGGCACGCGCCGCGACCACGGCACGTCATGTCACGACTTCGATCGGCGCGACGGCCCTTCAGACGCAATTCGACGCCGAACCTGTAGCAAGACACTACATTCGCCCGGTCGAGAACGTCGTGGTACCGATCTCACGGCATCTGCAGCTCGTCGAACTGACCGAGCGCACCTGCAAATGGCCGAACGGTGATCCGCTTTCGGAGGACTTCAATTTCTGCGGCAACGAAGCCGCCGAGACCGGTCCCTACTGCAAGTACCATGCCCGCGTGGCGTTCCAGCCAGCGGCGGAGCGGCGCAGGAACCGATAGGGAATAGCCACTGATTGAGCTTCCGCGAGGGGGCAATGCAGTTTTTCCCCTATTCGCTATTTGCTCTTTCACAGCCAGCCTTTCTTCCTGAACCGCCAATACAGGAAGCAGCAGATCAGCGCGATGGTGGCCAGCACCATCGGGTAGCCATATTCCATCTTCAGCTCGGGCATGTCGGTAAAGTTCATGCCGTAGATACCGGCGAATGCGGTTGGCACCGCCAGGATGGCCGCCCACGAGGCGAGTTTCTTGGAGATCGCCGTTTCCTGGCTCTGGCCGACCAGGAGACTGGCCTCGAAGGCGAAGGCCAGCACCTCGCGCAGACTGTCGATTTTCTCCTGGACGGTGCGGATGTGATCCGTCACGTCGCGGAACAGCGGGTGCATGGCAGAATGGATCTGCGGCAGCTCGGCGCTGGTCAGCCGGCGGCAGACTTCCACCAGGGGCAATGCCGCATTGCGCAGGCGCAAGAGGTCGCGGCGCAGCATGTAAAGCCGTTCGATATCGGGGCCGGTCATCGGCTTCAGCAGGACCTTGTCCTCGATCGCCTCGACCTCGTCCTCGATCTGCTCGAGCACGGGCATGTAGTTGTCGACGATGAAGTCGAGAATGGCGTAAAGGACGAAATCCTCGCCCTTGGCCAGCGAGTGCGGGCAGCTTTCCCAGTGCTGGCGCACGGCGGCATAGGATGTCGACGGGCCGTGCCTGACGCTGACGATGTAGCCTGAGCCGACAAACAGATGAGTCTCGCCGAAGGTGACGCGCCCGTCGATCAGCTGCGCCGTGCGGGCGACGATGAACAGCGCATCGCCATATTGCTCGATCTTTGGCCGCTGGTGCGGATGCTCGGCATCCTCGATCGCCAGCTCATGCAGATGAAACTGTGCCTGGACGCGCAGCAGAAGTTCACGGTCGGGTTCAAGCAGCCCGATCCAGACGACGTGTCCCGATTTCTTGGCCCAATCGCCGGCTTCCTCGATTGGAATATCGGCGATGCGGCGCCCGGCGGTATAGACACCGCAGGCAATGATGCCCGATGTCGGCGGCGAGGGCTTGAACTCCCGGACATATTCCATCGCGGCCTCCGAAAGCGTTGCCTTCCCCAGGGAACCAAGCTTATCTCGGGGTAGTTTAGCGCAATATGATCAAGCGTTCGAGAGGACGTGCGTTCACTTCACCGGCAGCGCCGCGGGGAGGCCGATCTTGTCCGTCTTGTCGCTTTTCGGCCGATCGGGCGGCATCTGGTCGCCGGTGACGATGTAGTAGATGGTCTCGGCGATGTTGGTGGCGTGATCGCCGATACGCTCGATGTTCTTGGCGCAGAACAGCAGATGCGTACAGGGCGTGATGTTGCGCGGATCTTCCATCATGTAGGTCAGCAATTCGCGAAACAGCGACGTGTACATGGCATCGATCTGGTCGTCTCGGTCGCGCACGAAGCCGATCTTGTCGACCGAACGCGACGCATAGACGTCGAGAACTTCCTTCAGCTGGGTCAGCGCCAGGTTGGCCAGAGCCTCCAGGCCGCGGAAAAGGCTGGTCGGCTGACGGCCGTCGATGACGGCGACCACCCGCTTGGCGACGTTCTTACCGAGGTCGCCGACCCGCTCGAGGTCGGCCGAAATGCGGATGGCGCCGACGATCTCGCGCAGGTCCGTCGCCATCGGCTGGCGCTTGGCGATGATGATGATCGCCTTGTCGTCGATCTCACGCTGCCCCTCATCCAGCACGAGGTCATCGCGAATGACCTTCTGGGCCAATCCCGGATCGGCATTGACCAAGGCGGCGACCGCCTGCTCGACCATGCGCTCGGCATGGCCGCCCATCGCGGCGATGCGCTTGGAGAGATATTTCAGTTCCTCGTCAAAGGCGCTCATTGTGTGAACGGACTGCATGGACGAAATGCCTTCCCACGGGGTGTCTTGATTTTGAGTCGTTTCCTCGAATCCCCGCTGATACGCTAACCGGATGACAGAAAAAAGAAACGGTCCCGTGGAAAACTAGGGCAGTATCAGTGCGCCGGCAAATGGACTGAGAACGCGGCGCCCTTGCCGACCTCGGACCGGATCGTCAGCCTTGCGTTGTGACGCGTCAGGATGTGCTTGACGATCGACAGGCCAAGTCCCGTGCCTTTCTGGGTCCGGCTGGTCTCGACATCGATACGATAGAAGCGTTCGGTGATGCGCGGGATATGTTCCTCGGGGATGCCGGGGCCGAAATCCCGGATCGTCACGTCGATGCCTGGTTCGGAACCGTCATCGCCGCGCGCGATCGACACCACGACGCGGCCGCCCGACTGGCCGTATTTGCAGGCGTTTTCCAAAAGGTTCTCGAAGACCTGGAACAACTCGTCGCGATCGCCCGGCACATCGAGCGGCCCCTTGGCGAAATCGCGCTCGATGGCGACATTGTTTTCCCGGGCGAGCGGTCCGAGCGAATCGATGACGCTGTCGACGGTCTGGCGCAGATCGACTTCGGTTCCCGGTCTCAGATAGGGCTTCATCTCCAGCCGCGACAGCGACAGCAGATCGTCGATCAGGCGCGCCATGCGGCCGGTCTGGTTCTGCATGATCTGGAGGAACTGCTCGCGCGCCGCCGGATCGTTGCGGGCCGGTCCGCGCAGCGTCTCGATGAAACCCGCGATCGAGGCCAGCGGGGTGCGCAACTCGTGACTGGCGTTGGCGATGAAGTCGGCGCGCATGCGGTCTATGCGTCGCGCCTCGCTCTGGTCCTTGAAGACCAGCACATAGAGGTCGGTGCCATGCCCGACCGATGACGCGCTGACCCGGTAGGCCCGTTCGACAGGCAGTTTCTCGGTGTAATCGACAACATCCGAGGCGACGGTTCCCGACAGCACACTGTCCAGCAGCGCCTGCATTTCCGGCGCCCGGAATTTCAGCGGCAGCGATATGCCGGGCGCGATGCCGCCAAAGGCGGCAAAGGCGGCGGCGTTGGCGTGGACGATGGTGGCGGCCTGGTCGAAGATGATGAGCGGATCGGCGACGGCGGCCGCGAGATATTCCCCCGACAGGCGCTGCAAGCCCATCGCCTCGATTGCCCCGACGCTCTCGGCGGAATGGCGCACACCGGCCGCCGGCAATATTGCCGCCGCCAGCAACAGCAGCAGAGCCGGTACCAGCACGTAGGCGGAAATCCCCGCGAAGCCATAGGCGATCAGAACCGCCACGACCCCGGCCGCAAGCAGCCAGCGGCTGTTCCACAGCCGGGCGGCCATGGCTTGCCCCGTGCCTTTCTGTTCCGCGCCCAGGTCAGTCATTCGCGCGCCCAACCTCCACCGGTCACACGGCGACGGAAACTTCCGCTGGACCGCAAATCAAAAGTGCTACAGCGTCGTTTGCGCGTCCAAATGGACATGCGGCCTGTAGTGGCTCCCAATAGCATGAGTCCAGACACTTAAAAGGGTTCGTCTGCATGAAAAACGCCAAGGAAAATTCCGTCACGCCAACTTCTGGTCCGCTGAACATCAAGATCGGCGGCAAGAAACGGGAGTTCGATATCGAGAATCCCGAGCTTCCGGACTGGGTCGAGGAGAACAAGCTGACCGCGGGCGGGTATCCCTACGACAAGAAGATGAAAAGCGAAGAGTATGACGAGACGCTCGAGAAATTGCAGATCGAGCTGGTCAAGGCGCAAGCCTGGCTGCAGGCGACCGGCAAGCGGGTGATGGCGCTGTTCGAGGGGCGTGACGCTGCCGGCAAGGGCGGTACGATCTTCGTGGTGCGCCAGTACCTCAACCCGCGCACGGCGCGCAACGTCGCGCTGACCAAACCAACCCCGACGGAGCTGGGGCAATGGTACTACCAGCGCTATGCCGACCATTTCCCGACGTCGGGCGAATTCGTCACTTTCGACCGCTCCTGGTACAACCGCGCCGGCGTCGAGCCAGTGATGGGTTTTTGCACCCCCGAACAGCATGAGAAGTTTCTCGACGAGACGCCGCATTTCGAACGAATGATCGTCAATGACGGCATCCATTTCTTCAAATTCTGGCTGAACATCGGCCAGGAGACGCAGCTCCAGCGCTTTCACGATCGCCGCTACAGTCCCCTGAAGAGCTGGAAGTTCTCGCCGATAGACATTGCCGGCATCACCAAGTGGGACGATTACACCAAGGCGCGCGACAGCATGTTCGAGCACACCCACAAGGAGTTCGCGCCATGGATCATCGTGCGGGCCAACGACAAGCGCCGCGCGCGGCTGGCGGTGATGCGTCGCATCCTCCTGTCGCTGCCCTACGAGGGGCGCGATCTCGATGTCGTCGGCAAGGAAGACAAGAAGATCATCGGCGAAGGGCCGTCATTCCTGGGCAAGCAGGACTGACGCTTTGGCGCCGCGCGGCCAAAGCC
>NZ_RZSJ01000159.1:0-11101 GCF_003998025.1 Mesorhizobium sp. M8A.F.Ca.ET.021.01.1.1 | reverse complement strand
TTCCACAGGCGACCGTCAGCCGGTCATCGAGAATTCCTCCCGACTCGCCCAAATCTTCCGAAGGCGACAGGCCTTCGGACAGAGTCGAGCGAAGCAGTTTCAGCCGCTCCATGCGGCCGCCAATTTCAATTTCGGACCAGGCGCCGGGAAAGGGCGACAGGCCACGAATGTGGTTGTGGACGTCGGCCGCAGGCCGCGTCCAGTCCACGCGCGTCTCGGATTTATCGATTTTCCTGGCGTAAGTCACCCCTTCGGCCGCTTGCGCGGTAAATGTCAGGGTATTCCGTTCCAGCCGTTCCAGCGCTTCCACCATCAGGGCAGCGCCAACGCTCATCAATCGATTATGCAGATCGCCGGCTGTCATATCGGGGTCGATGGCGCATTTTTCAAGCAATGCCACCGGTCCGGTGTCGAGGCCCTCCTCCATGCGCATCACCATCATGCCGCTTTCCAGGTCTCCTGCCATGATGGCCCGCTGGATGGGGGCGGCGCCGCGCCAGCGCGGCAAAAGCGATGCATGGCCGTTGATGCAGCCGAGCCGGGGCGCCTCCAGAACCGCCCTGGGCAGAAGCAAACCATAGGCGACGACCACGGCGATATCGGCGCCGAGCGCAGCAAAGGCAGCCTGTTCGGCCTCGCCTTTCAACGATGCCGGCGTGCGCACCTCGATGCCCAGCCGCTCGGCCTCGCGCTGCACCGGCGACGGCGTCAGCTCCAGCCCGCGCCGGCCCGCGGCGCGCGGCGGCTGCGTGTAGACGGCGGCGACATCATGTCCCACTTCGGCAATGGCGCGCAGCGTCGGCACCGAAAACTCCGGCGTACCCATGAAGACGACACGAAGGGGCATTTCCCCTATCCCACCAGTTTGCCTGGCGCCTTGTCCTTGGCGAGCTTCCTGAACTTCTTCACCACCATGTCGCGCTTCAACTTGGAGATATGGTCGATGAACAGCACGCCGTTGAGGTGGTCGATCTCGTGCTGCAGGCAGGTCGCCATCAGGCCCTCGGCCTCCATCTCCTGCAGCGTGCCGTCGCGGTCGAGATATTTGACCCGCACGGAAGCCGGGCGCTCGACCTCGGCATAGTAATCCGGGATCGACAGGCAGCCTTCCTCGTAGACCGACCGCGCGTCGGCGCTTTCGAGAATCTCCGGGTTGATGAAGACGTGCGGCGCCGGCGTTTCGTCTTCCTTGGCAAGGTCGATCACCAGCATGCGCAGCGGTTCGCCGATCTGGATTGCCGCCAGCCCGATGCCGGGCGCGTCATACATGGTCGCCAGCATGTCGTCGGCCAGTTTGCGCAAGGGCGCGTCGACGCGCTCCACCGGCTTGGAAACCTGGCGCAGGATGGGGTCGGGAAGGATGATGAGCGGCTTGATCGGCATGGCGTTTCACCTAAGACCTCCAAGGAAAGGCGTCAACCGGTGCGCCTGAGCCTCGTTCACGTTTTGATCTGTGCCAGCCCGCCGAATCGGCTATGCTGTCCACATGAATGATCTCAGCACCATCTTTTCGGAGCCTGTCGTACGGCTCGGCGCCTCGACAATCACGCTGGGTCACGCGCTGGCCTTCGGCGCCTTGCTGTTTCTCGGCTTGTTCGTGGCGCTCGTCGTTGCGCTGTGGCGGTCGGCCAAGGCGCGCGCGGTCGCCGCCGCGGAGGCCGCCGACCATGCCCGCGACGCCGAGACACGCATGGCTGGTATTTTGCAGTCGCAGGCTGAGATGCAGGGCCGCATGGGGGCCATCGCCGAAGTGTTCGGCGCCCGGCAGGCCGAATTGACGCAATCGATCGGCCAGCGCCTCGACGCCATGACCGGCCGCATCGGCCAGACCATGACCGAGCAGACCAAATCCACGCATGAGAGCCTGGCGAAACTGCAGGAGCGGCTGGCGGTCATCGACACCGCGCAAGGCAACATCCAGTCGCTGGCCGGCCAGGTCGTGCAGCTGCAGGCGATCCTCTCCAACAAGCAGACCCGCGGCGCCTTCGGCCAGTCGCGCATGGAGGCGATCGTCGCCGACGGCCTGCCGCATGGGGCCTATGAATTCCAGGCGACGCTGTCGAACGGCAGCCGGCCGGACTGCCTGGTGAAAATGCCGAACGGCGCGCCGTCACTTGCCATCGACGCCAAATTTCCGCTGGAAGCATGGAATGCCATCCGCGCCGCCGACGGCGCCGACCTGCAGAAGGTCGCGGCCCAGGCCTTTCGCCGCGACATCGAGGTCCATGTTCGCGACATTTCGGAAAAATACCTGCTCCAGGGCGAGACGCAGGACACGGCCTTCATGTTCGTGCCGTCGGAATCGGTGTTCGCCGAAATCCATGAGAATTTCGAGGCGGTCGTGCAGAAGGCGCACCGCGCCCGCGTCATCATCGTCTCGCCTTCGCTGCTGATGCTGTCGATCCAGGTCATCCAGGCGATCCTGAGGGATGCCCGCATGCGCGAGCAGGCGCATCTGATCCAGGGTGAAGTCATCAGGCTGATGGAAGATGTCCAGCGTGTCGACGAGCGGGTGCGCAAATTGCAGGGCCATTTCGGCCAGTCGGCCAAGGATATCGAAGACATCCTCGTCTCGACCTCGAAAGTGACCAAGCGCGGCCAGAAGATCGAGGCGCTGGAGTTCGGAGAAGGCGAGGCCGACGTCCCACACGGCGGCGCCGCCAAGGCGGAAGCCGCACCGCGCGTGGCTGATTCCAAGACGGGGCAGTTGAGGCTGAGGGTCGTCGAAGATGGAGAGTAGTCGCTCGACGCCAGAGATTAGCGAAGCGTCTATCCCATCGTCATTCTAGGGCGGAGCAAGGAGCGGAGCGACGCGCGCAGACCCTAGAATTCATGCCGCGACCGCGGCGCGCCGCAACAGTGCAGAATTCCGTTCCACGGCATCCTTCGGCAAGGTCACGGCATGGATCCTCGGGTCAAGCCCGAGGATGACGAAGCGATGGGAGGCTTCGCTAATCGCAGAGGTCTTGTGGGAGCCTACTAACCCTACTGCTCCTCCACCGTCGTCATGCCCTCGAAGTCCGGAAGCCAGTGCAGCGCCGACCGGTGCCATTTCTGGTGTCTCGGGACCAGGTCCTGACGCTGCCGCGAGGTCCCGACCCTGATCCCATAGACCTTCGGACCGTCGCCGACCGATGTCGCATAAAGGTGCGAGCCGCAGTCGGCACAAAAAGCCTGGGCGCGCTTGGCGCCGCTCGCCACGGTCTTGATATAGATTTTCGGCGCGCCCCTGGTGATCCGGTAGTGATCCTGCGGCGCGGGAACGGTGACGCGAAAGGCCGTACCGGTCAGCTGTTGGCAATCGGTACAGTGGCAGATCGAGGTCTTTTCCGGGTCGACCTCCGCCTCGTAGGTGATGGCACCACAATGACAGCCGCCGTCTATCTTCATCGTCATTCCTCCAAAATCGATCGGCTGATCTTAGCGACGCGGGGATGCGAGGCAACGGCGCGGCGCTGGTCCAGAGGCCAGGGCATGGATCACGAAGAGGGTTTTCGGGATCATGCTCAACTTTCATCGGACGCGGATTCGATCACCTTACGCCGCTTTTCCCAGGTGCCCGTGGTCTGCGGCTTGACGAACAGCCGCGCGATCTCAGGCATTTCCTTCTTCAGCCGCGCCTCGATGCGTTCGACACAGGCCTCGATCTCCGGCGCCGCCAGATGGTCCTCGAATTCGATGCTCAGGGCGGCAACGATCTCTTCCGGTCCCATATGCACCGTCAGCACACCGTTCGCCCGCTGCACCGCCGGATCCTGCTGGACGATCGCCAGTACCTTCCTCTGCACCTCGGGTGAGGCCGGCTCGCCGATGAGCAGGCCCTTGCTTTCACGCGCCAGGAAGATTGCCGTCGCGCCGAGGATGAGCGCGATGCCGATCGAGGCGGCGCCGTCGAGTTCGGGCATCTCGAAAATCTCCGCCGCCAGGATGCCGGCAAAGGCGACGGTCAGGCCGAGCAGCGCGGCACTGTCTTCGAACAGCACCGTATAGACGCTTGGGTCCTTGCTCGATTGCACGGCCTGCAGCCAGCCTTGCCTTCCCTTCTGCTTGCGGAACTCCTTCAGTGCCACCAGCCAGGAGCTGCCTTCGAACAGGAAGGACAGGCCCAGAACGATATAGTTCACCTTGACGTTGGCGACCGGCTCCGGCGCCATGATGTGGACAACGCCCTCGTAGAACGACACGCCGGCGCCCAGCGCGAAGACCAACAGGGCGACGATGAAGCTCCAGAAATAGAGTTCGCGGCCATGGCCGAGCGGGTGCGTACTGTCCGCGGGGCGCGCCGCGCGGTGCATGCCGTAGAGCAGCAGGCCGCCATTGCCGGTGTCGACCAGCGAGTGCACGCCTTCCGACAGCATGGCCGAACTGCCGGTGAAAAAGGCGGCGGCGAACTTGGTCAGCGCTATGGCGAGATTGCCGGCGAGCGCCGCATAGATGACCGTTCTGGAGCCGCCGTGCCCTGCCATCGCTTCCTCGCCGTCTCCGATACTCGCGAGCTTGTGCCGGGGAGCTTAGCCACCCGCCCGCGGAAGCTCCATATCCATCCTGAACGCATAACCCGTCGATCCGTTCAGGCCTCGGCGTTGCCCGCCCGAGGCCAATGGGACCGGAAAGCGGTTGACACGGGCATTGGCAGTGGTGGCGGGACGGAAACAGCCCCTTGCCTAGAGACGCTTCTCTTGTTTCACTCCGTTTCCCGCAACTGGAGGAACGAATCATGGCTAAAGGTGCGATGAAAGCAGGCAAGGAAGCCCGCAAACCAAAGAAAGACGCCAAGAAGCCTGTAGCCGCTCCGGCCCTGAAGGCGCCGCCGGTCAAGGCGATGAGGCTCAAGGAAAAGTAAGTCCCGGCAACCGGCGCGGCGGGATTTCACCGGCGGCATTCGACAATGCCGCCGGCACGTGTTGATCGGGCATTCGGACAGCCCTATATCGACGGCGCGGGGACGACCTCGCACTTTCCGAAAAATTCGGCCGGGACGACCCGCCATTGTCGACTGAGCAGCCAAGGCCGGAAAGCCTGGATGCTCCGATGGAGCGTTGCGATGTCCTGGACTTTTCTGTTTTTCGCCGGCCTGTTCGAAATCGGCTGGGCAATCGGCCTCAAATACACCGACGGGTTCACCAGGCTGGTTCCAACCGTGCTCACGGTCGCGTCGATGATCGTCAGCCTCACCTTGCTCGGCCTGGCGCTGAAGGCGCTGCCTGTCGGCACCGCCTATGCGGTATGGACCGGCATCGGCACTGTCGGCACGGCGCTGCTCGGCATCTGGCTGCTGGGCGAGCCCGCCACGGCCATCAGGCTCGGCTGCATCGCGTTGATCGTCTGCGGCATCATGGGGCTGAAATTCGCGGCCTGAATGGCCTTGTCCGCCGGCGGGCGACATCGACCGAGCCGATATCCCCGGATGTCCAAGCCGACATCCCGGATGCAGGAGCTTCCGGTCGGCGACATGGACAAGCGAAAAAAGGGCCGCGCCTTGGCGCGTCCCTTGTTGGTCATCCGTCGAGGCGAGTGCGCTCTTAGCGACCCGTAAAGCCGGGAGGAGTCCTGCCGGTGCGCTGCTTGCGTGCTGCGTAGCGCGCGTCGCGCTTTGCCTTGCGCTCGGCTTCATCGGCAAGCAAGCGAGCAATGCGCTCGTTCTCTTCAGCCTCCCGAAGCTTTGCTTCCGCCTCCGCTGCCTCTTCGGCGGCAATGCGCGCCGCTTCAGCTGCTGCCTCACGCTCGGCCTTCTCGATCGCCTCGCGCGCCACCTTTTCCTGCTTCAGCTTGGCCTTTTCGGCCTCGCGGATCTCACGTGCCGCAAGAATTGCCTTGCGTTCGGCCTGTCGTGCCAGCACCGCGGGATCGTCTGCTGCCGGCTTTGACTTGAAGCGCTCCAGAAGCGCCTTCTTTGCCTCGGTCGCGGCATTGCGCCGCTCGAAAATGTCTTTTTCCCTGTAGATAGCCAAGTCCACTTCCTTGAAGTCTATTCGCGAGGCTTACATACGCGTGAAAACCGGGAGTTCAAGCGCCAAAACGGTATGGCAGCCATGAAATTCCGGGATGTTGCACCGGGGAGACGCATTTCCGGCCGAAATCGACATGCACTGTTCACCAGCCACCCTCTGGCGGCGCGACGGACGCGTCGCTACCTCTAGGGCGACAATCAACACACTGGGATGACATTCAAATGGAACTCGGCCTCTACACTTTTGCCGATGTGAGCCCTGTGCCGGGTCCCGGCGCCATCGGCCCGCATGAGCGGCTGCGCAACCTGATCGAGGAGGTCGAACTGGCCGACCAGGTTGGCCTCGACGTCTTTGGCCTCGGCGAACACCATCGGCCCGACTATGCCGCCTCGGCGCCGGTCGTGGCTTTGGCCGCGGCGGCGGAGCGTTCGAAGCGCATCAGACTGACCAGCGCTGTCACCGTGCTCTCTTCCGACGATCCGGTACGCGTCTTCCAGCAATTCGCCACGCTCGACCTTCTGTCAGGCGGCCGCGCCGAGATCATGGCCGGGCGCGGATCGTTCATCGAATCCTTCCCGCTGTTCGGCTACAACCTCGAAGACTATGACGAGCTGTTCGCCGAAAAGCTCGACCTTTTGCTTGCCATCCGCGATCAGGTGAAGGTGACCTGGTCGGGCAGTCTGCGCGCGCCGATCAACGATCGCGGCGTCTATCCCAGACCCTTCCAGGACAGGCTGCCGGTCTGGATCGCGATTGGCGGAACGCCGCAATCGGCAGCCCGCGCGGGCGCGCTCGGCCTGCCGCTGGCGCTTGCCATCATCGGCGGCGAACCGGCGCGCTTCGCGCCGCTGTTCGACCTCTACCGTGATGCAGCCAAGCGCGCCGGCAGCGATCCGGCAGGCTTGGCCACCAGCATCAACGTGCATGGCTTCATCGCCGACACGACCGAGCAGGCGGCGGACGATTTCTACGGCCCGCAAGCCGAGGTGATGAACCGCATCGGCCGTGAGCGCGGCTGGGGTCCGACATCGCGCGCGCATTTCGACCAGTCGCGTGGTCCCGATGGTGCGCTGTTCGTCGGCAATCCGGAGCAGGTGGCGGAAAAGATCGTCGCCCAGCACAGGATTTTCGGCAACGACCGCTTCCTGCTGCAAATGGCGATCGGCACCATGCCGCACGCCAAGATCATGAAGGCGATCGAGCTTTATGGCACCAAGGTGGCGCCGATCGTGCGCAAGGAAACGGCGAAATCCGTGCCGGCCGTGGCGGCGCCTGCGGGCTTGGATTTCTCCGGCGCCGACTCGATTGTCTGAAGGGTAAATCTTTGCATCGCATGTAATATGGCGCACTCGCAGCCGAGTCTCCGGTTGCGCAATTGGCGGCACGATCCCTCGACGGCGGCCCGCACGGCAGTGCCGGCTAACGGAACCTTGAAGCCGTGCCGGCGTTTTCGTCTGCGGATTGCATCAGTTGTGGTGCGCCGCCGAGGGGGCCACGATGAAAGCCGAACCCGCCGCTTTGGGCGCAGGCGTTGCCGAGGCCGAGGAGTCACGTTTGGCAACGCGCGCCGACACACGCCTGATGCGCTCGCTGCTCATCGGCATCTTCCTGTTCATGAGCATCTATGCGCTCTATTTCGCGCGCGCCTTCTTCATGCCGGTCATCCTGGCCTTTCTGCTGACGCTGACACTGACGCCGATCGTGCGGCTGCTGCGCAAGCGCGGCATTCCCGAAGTGGTCTCGGCGACGCTTCTGGTGCTTGTATCCATCTTCGTCTTCGCGAGCGCCGGCTATGTGCTCAGCGGCCCCGTCATCGATCTCATCAACAACACGTCGTCCATCGGCCAGCAACTGACCGAACGGCTGGCGCAGTTGCGGCGGCCGGTCGAGAGGATCATGGAGATCGCGCACCAGATCGAAGGGCTGACCGAAACATCGCAGGAACCGGGTGTGCAGAAGGTCGCGGTGGCGCAGTCCGGCTTCCTGTCGTCGGCGGCGAGCAACATCCTGTCGGCCGGAACAAGCCTGACCATCATCTTCGTTTTGTCGCTATTCCTGCTCGCCTCGGGCACGATGTTCTACGAGAAGATCATTCAGTCCTTCGCCAGCCTCACCGAAAAGAAGCGGGCGCTGCGCGTCGTCTACGACGTCGAGCGGGAAATCTCGCACTATCTGCTCACCGTCACAATCATCAACACCGGCCTCGGCACGGTCATCGGCCTCGGCCTGTGGGCGCTTGGCATGCCCAATCCGCTGGTCTGGGGCGCCGCGGCCGCTCTGCTCAATTTCCTGCCTTATGTCGGGGCCATGATCACGCTCGTCCTGGTCACGGTCATCGCGCTGATCAGCTTCGACACGATCGCCTACGCGTTGTTGGCGCCTGCCTTCCTGGTGTTGTGCGACATCGTCGAAGGCCAGTTCGTGACGCCGATGGTGGTCGGGCGGCGGCTCGAGATCAACGCCGTGGCGATCTTCATCGCCATCGCATTCTGGTCATGGCTGTGGGGCTTCGTCGGCGCGCTGATGGCTGTGCCGCTGCTGGTCGTCGTCAAGGTGTTCTGCGACCATTTCGAGAGCCTTAGCCATGTCGGCAATTTTCTCGCCGCCCAACATACGGCGGTCGTGGAGGAGGACGCCGACGAACAGGACGGCACGGCCGCCGCATAACAGGCGCACCGTTTGCGGCGGCGGGATCGAATGCCTATATCCGCCCGATCAGTGCCCGGTGCCCTTCCCGATGAACGACGCTCCCTTCGACCTCGACGCCTATTTCGCCCGGATCGGCCATGCCGGTTCCAGTGATGCTTCGCTCGACACGCTGAAGACGCTTCATTTCCTGCATCCGCAGGCGATCCCCTTCGAGAACATGGATCCGTTTCTGGGGCGCCCGGTCCGATTGGACGCCGCATCGCTGCAGGACAAGATGGTCCTCGACGGGCGTGGCGGCTATTGCTTCGAGCACAATCTCATTTTCATGCACGCGCTGAAGGCGCTTGGCTTCGAGGTCGGCGGCCTCGCCGCGCGTGTGCTCTGGGGTCAGAGCGAGGACGCGATCACGGCGCGTAGCCACATGCTTTTGCGCGCCGAGCTCGATGGCCGGACCTATATAGCCGATGTCGGCTTCGGCGGCCTGACGCTGACCGCCCCGCTGCTGCTCGAGCCGGGCCTCGAACAGACGACCCCGCACGAAACGTTCCGCATCGTTGAAACCGGCGATCACTTTCGCCTGCAGGCCGCCATCGGCGGCGGCTGGCGCTCGCTGTATCGCTTCGATCTGCAGCCGCACTATGAGGTCGATTATTCCGTCACCAATTATTTCCTGTCGACCAACCCGGCATCGCATTTCCTGACCTCGGTTCTGGCGGCGCGCGCCGCGCCCGACCGGCGCTACGCGCTGCGCGGCAATCGCCTGTCGATCCATCACATTGATGGCCACACCGAACAGAAGCAGATCGCCACAGCCACTGAACTCGCCGACACGCTGGAAGGCCAGCTCGGCATCACCATTCCCGACCGCACGGCCTTCGAGGCTCGGGTGCGTGAGAAGAAGATCGTGGAGACCAGTACATGACCGAACTTTCCGTCCTCGACCTGTCGCCGATCGTCGAAGGCAGCGATGCCTCGCAATCGCTCGCCAATTCGCTCGACCTCGCCCGCCACGCCGAGCGGCTCGGCTACAAGCGCTACTGGCTGGCCGAGCACCACAACATGCCAGGCATTGCCAGTGCGGCCACATCGGTTGTCATCGCCCATGTTGCCGGCGGCACCAAAACCATTCGCGTCGGCGCCGGCGGCATCATGCTGCCCAACCATGCCCCGCTGGTGATCGCCGAGCAGTTCGGCACGCTGGCGGCCTTGTTTCCAGGCCGCATCGACCTTGGCCTCGGCCGCGCTCCCGGCACCGACATGAACACGGCGCGGGCGCTACGCCGCAATCTCGAGGCCGGCGTCGACAATTTCCCGCAGGATGTCGTCGAGCTGATGGGTTATTTCCTGCCGGCCGAGGAAGGCCAGCGCCTGCGCGCCGTGCCTGGCGAAGGGCAGACGGTGCCGATCTGGATTCTCGGGTCGAGCCTCTACGGCGCGCAGCTCGCCGCCATGCTCGGCCTGCCCTATGCCTTCGCCTCGCATTTCGCCCCGGCGGAACTCGATCACGCGCTGGACATCTACCGCTCGCGCTTCCAGCCGTCCGAGCAGCTCGACAAGCCACATGTCATGCTCGGCCTCAATGTCTTTGCAGCGCCCACCGACGCCGAGGCACGTCTGCTGTTCACCTCGCTGCAGCAGGCCTTCGTCAATCTGCGCACCGGCAGGTCCGGAAGATTGCCGCCGCCGGTCGAGAGCTATGACCGGGATCTCGACCCGATGGCCAAGACCATGCTCGGCCAGGCGCTGTCCTGCGCCGTCGTCGGCTCGCCGGAAACGGTCCGCCAAGGCATCGATGCGTTCGTACGCCGCACCGGCGCCGACGAGCTGATGGTCACCGCGCAGATATTCGATCACGCCGCCCGCGTGCGTTCCTTCGAAATCCTGGCCGAGGCGCACAAATCGCTGTCGCAAGCGGCCTGACGTCTTGTACTTCGCCGGGTGCTTTTGCCGGTCACAATGCTCTGCTAAGTGCAAGGCATCCATCGGCAGCAAGTGAGCTTTCCCGTGACACATGATCTCGAAGCACGCATGCGGTTCGCCATCGATCTGGCGCGGCGCGCCGGCGAACTCGGCCTGAGGTATTTCCGCGATCTCGACAGCCTGACCATCGAGAGCAAGGGCCATCAGGACCTGGTCTCGCAAGCCGACCGCGAGGTCGAGCTGTTCATCCGCGCGGCGATCGCCGCCGACTATCCCCGGGACGGCATCGTCGGCGAGGAGCATGCCTCGGTCGCCGGCTCTACCGGCCATGTCTGGGTGATCGACCCCATCGACGGCACCGCCAATTTCGTGCGCGGCATTCCGGCTTGGTGCGTGGTGATCGCTTGCGCCCGGGATGGGGAGACGATCGTCGGCGTCATCCACGAGCCATCGACCGGCGAGACCTTCCACGGAAGGCTGGGCGGCGGCGCCTTCGTCAACGGCAGGCCGATGAGGACGAGCGCGGCGACCAGCCTTGAAGAAGGTTCGGTGGGCACCGGCTTCTCAAACCGGGCCGAGGC
>NZ_RZSJ01000158.1:0-11133 GCF_003998025.1 Mesorhizobium sp. M8A.F.Ca.ET.021.01.1.1 | reverse complement strand
TGATGCCCGGCGACAACATCACGGTCGATGTCGAGCTGATCGTGCCGATCGCCATGGAAGAGAAGCTGCGCTTCGCCATCCGTGAAGGCGGCCGCACCGTCGGTGCCGGCATCGTCGTCACCATCAAAGAGTAATTTGGACTTAAACCGATCTGTCGCGGGCGCCGGAGTTGCCCGCGCCGCGCCAGAACAAGGAAGTGACGCATGAACGGACAGAATATCCGCATCCGCCTGAAGGCGTTTGATCACCGCGTGCTCGACGCCTCGACGAAGGAAATCGTGTCGACGGCCAAGCGCACCGGTGCAAACGTCCGCGGCCCCATTCCGCTGCCGACGCGGATCGAAAAGTTCACGGTCAACCGGTCGCCTCACGTCGACAAGAAGAGCCGCGAGCAGTTCGAGATGCGCACGCACAAGCGTCTGCTCGACATCGTCGATCCGACCCCGCAGACCGTCGATGCTTTGATGAAGCTCGATCTGGCCGCCGGCGTCGACGTCGAGATCAAGCTCTAAGGGAATGAGAGCGCGGTAAGGGGCGGTGTCCCTGGCCCGGAACTCTAAAGGAATTGAACCGATGCGTTCAGGTGTGATTGCAAAGAAGGTGGGAATGACCCGCATCTATAATGATGCGGGGGAACATGTTCCCGTCACCGTTCTCCAGATGGAGAACTGCCAGGTCGTGGCACAGCGCACGCAGGAGAAGAATGGCTACACCGCCGTTCAGCTCGGCGTTGGCCTCGCCAAGGTGAAGAACACGTCGAAGGCGATGCGCGGCCATTTCGCGACCGCTTCCGTCGAGCCTAAGGCGAAGGTCGCCGAGTTCCGCGTCTCCGCCGACAACATGATCGATGTTGGCGCCGAGATCACCGTCGAGCACTTTGTCGCCGGCCAGAAGGTCGATGTGACGGGCACGACGATCGGCAAGGGTTTCCAGGGCGTCATCAAGCGTCACCACATGGGTGGTGGTCGCGCGACGCACGGTAACTCGGTATCGCACCGTACACACGGTTCGACCGGCCAGCGTCAGGACCCGGGCAAGGTGTTCAAGGGCAAGCACATGGCTGGCCACATGGGCGACACCAGGGTCACCACGCAGAATGTCGAGATCGTCTCGACCGACGCCGACCGCGGCCTGATCCTGATCCGCGGTGCGGTTCCCGGATCGAAGGGCGCCTGGATCCTGGTCCGCGACGCGGCCAAGGTGGCGCTGCCGGCCAATGCGCCGAAGCCCGCCGCGATCCGTGCTGTTGCGGCAGCTGCGAAGAACGAGGCTCCGGCCACAGAGGGAGCGGAATAATGGATCTCAAGATCACAACGCTCGGCGGTAAAGACGCCGGCAAGGTGGAACTTTCCGACGGAATTTTCGGCCTTGATCCGCGCGAGGACATCCTGCAGCGCGTCGTGCGCTGGCAGCTTGCCAAGAAGCAGCAGGGCACGCACAAGGCCAAGGGCCGCGCCGAAATCGCGCGCACCGGCGCCAAGATGTACAAGCAGAAGGGTACGGGCCGCGCCCGTCACCACTCGGCACGCGCTCCGCAGTTCCGCGGCGGCGGCAAGGCCCACGGCCCGGTCGTTCGCAGCCATGAGCATGAACTGCCCAAGAAGGTTCGTGCGCTTGGCCTCAAGCATGCTCTCTCGGCCAAGGCCAAGAGCGCGTCGATCATCATCATCGACGAGCTGAAGCTGACCGAGGCCAAGACGAAGGCGCTGATCGCGAATTTCGCGACGCTGGGTCTGACCAACGCCCTGGTGATTGGCGGCGCCGAGCTTGACAAGAACTTCAAGCTGGCAGCCACCAACATCCCCAACATCGACGTGCTGCCCATCCAGGGCATCAACGTCTACGACATTCTGCGCCGCGGCACGCTGGTCCTTTCGAAGGCCGCCGTCGAGGCTCTCGAGGAGCGCTTTAAATGACCGACCTTCGTCACTACGACGTGATCGTCTCGCCGGCGATCACCGAAAAGTCGACCATGGCCTCCGAGCAGAACCAGGTCGTCTTCAACGTCGCCAAGAAGGCGTCGAAGCCGGAAATCAAGGCCGCCGTCGAAGCGCTGTTCGGCGTCAAGGTGATGGCCGTGAACACGCTTGTCCGCAAGGGCAAGATCAAGCGCTTCCGCGGCACGATCGGCCGCCAGAGCGACGTCAAGAAGGCGATCGTGACGCTGGCCGACGGCCAGTCGATCGACGTCGCGACGGGTCTCTGAGCAAGGCCGCGAGGACAGGACAATGGCACTTAAGAAATTCAACCCGATAACGCCGAGCACCCGCCAGCTGGTCATCGTCGACCGCTCGGGCCTCTACAAGGGCAAGCCCGTCAAGGGCCTGACCGAAGGCCTGACCAAGTCGGGCGGCCGCAACAATTACGGCCGCATCACGGCCCGCTTCATCGGCGGCGGTCACAAGCGTTCGTACCGCATCATCGACTTCAAGCGCCGCAAGTTCGACGTCGTCGGCACGGTCGAGCGCATCGAATACGATCCGAACCGCACCGCCTTCATCGCGCTGATCAAGTATGATGATGGTGAGCTGTCCTACATCATTGCTCCGCAGCGCCTGGCTCCCGGCGACAAGATCGTGGCGGGCGAAGCCGTCGACGTGAAGCCGGGCAACGCGATGCCGCTGGCCTCGATGCCGGTTGGCACCATCGTCCACAACATCGAGCTGAAGCCGGGCAAGGGCGCCCAGGTTGCCCGCTCCGCGGGTGGTTACGGCCAGCTGGTCGGCCGTGACCAGGGCATGGCGATCCTGCGCCTCAACTCGGGTGAGCAGCGTGTCGTTCACGGCTCCTGCATGGCCACCGTCGGTGCCGTGTCCAATCCGGACCACGGCAACATCAATGACGGCAAGGCCGGCCGCACGGTTTGGCGCGGCAAGCGTCCGCACAATCGCGGCGTGACCATGAACCCGGTCGACCATCCGCACGGCGGCGGCGAAGGCCGCACCTCCGGTGGCCGTCATCCGGTCAGCCCGTGGGGCAAGCCGACCAAAGGCAAGAAGACGCGGTCCAACAAGGCGACCGACAAGTTCATCCTGCGCTCGCGCCATCAGCGCAAGAGCTAAGAAGAGGTAACGCCAAGTGACTCGTTCTATTTGGAAAGGCCCCTTCATCGACGGCTACCTTCTCAAGAAGGTGGATAAGGTTCGTGAAGGTGGTCGCAATGAGGTGATCAAGATGTGGAGCCGTCGCTCCACCATCCTGCCGCAGTTCGTCGGCTTCACCTTCGGTGTCTACAACGGCCAGAAGCACGTTCCCGTCGCGGTGAACGAGGACATGGTCGGTCACAAGTTCGGTGAATTCGCTCCGACGCGGACCTATTACGGTCACGGCGCGGATAAGAAGGCGAAGAGGAAATAATCATGGGCAAGGCCAAAGCTCCGCGCAGGCTTGCTGACAACGAAGCGCGCGCCGTGTTGCGCACGATCCGTATCAGCCCGCAGAAGCTGAACCTGGTTGCCGCGCTGATCCGCGGCAAGAAGGTCGCGACAGCGCTTTCCGATCTCGAATTCTCGGCCAAGCGGATTTCCGGCACGGTCAAGAAGACGCTGGAATCGGCAATCGCCAACGCGGAAAACAACCACGACCTCGACGTCGATGCGCTGATCGTGGCGGAAGCCTATGTCGGCAAGTCGATCGTCATGAAGCGGTTCCACGCTCGTGGCCGCGGTCGCGCCAGCCGTATCGAGAAGCCGTTCTCGCACCTCACGATCGTCGTTCGTGAAGTCGAAGAAAAAGGGGAGGCCGCATAATGGGCCAGAAAGTCAATCCGATCGGTCTTCGCCTCGGCATCAACCGCACCTGGGATTCGCGCTGGTTCGCGAACACCGGCGAGTACGGCAAGCTGCTGCATGAGGACATCAAGATCCGCAAGTATCTTGAGAAGGAGCTCAAGCAGGCCGCGATCTCCAAGGTCGTGATCGAGCGTCCGCACAAGAAGTGCCGCGTCACCATCCATGCCGCGCGCCCGGGTCTGATCATTGGCAAGAAGGGCGCCGACATCGAGAAGCTTCGCAAGAAGCTGATGGAGATGACGAAGTCCGAGACGCACCTCAACATCGTCGAAGTGCGCAAGCCGGAAATCGACGCGACCCTGGTCGCCCAGTCGATCGCCCAGCAGCTCGAGCGCCGCATCGCGTTCCGCCGCGCCATGAAGCGTGCCGTGCAGTCGGCCATGCGCCTCGGTGCCGAAGGCATCCGCATCAACTGCGCCGGCCGTCTTGGCGGCGCCGAGATCGCGCGCATGGAATGGTACCGTGAAGGTCGCGTGCCGCTGCATACGCTGCGCGCCGATGTCGACTACGGCACGGCCGAGGCGAATACGGCTTACGGCATTTGTGGCGTCAAGGTCTGGGTATTCAAGGGCGAGATCCTCGAGCACGATCCGATGGCTTCGGAGCGTCGTGCGACCGAGGGCGATGCCGCGCATGGCGGTGGTGGTGATCGCGAACGCGGTCGTCGTCGCGAAAACGCCTGAGACATTTAGGAATTTGGAGTTAGAACGATGCTGCAGCCAAAGCGCACAAAGTTCCGCAAGCAGTTCAAGGGCCGTATCCATGGTACCGCAAAGGGCGGCACCAACCTGGATTTCGGTGGTTTCGGGCTGAAGGCGCTTGAGCCGAACCGCGTCACCGCGCGTGAGATCGAGGCGGCCCGCCGCGCGATCACTCGCGAAATGAAGCGCGCTGGCCGCGTCTGGATCCGTATTTTCCCGGACGTGCCGGTCACGTCGAAGCCGACCGAAGTCCGCATGGGCAAGGGCAAGGGCGCGGTCGACTACTGGGCGGCGCGCGTCAAGCCGGGCCGCATCATGTTCGAGATCGACGGCGTCAATGAAGAAACCGCCCGTGAGGCGCTGCGTCTCGGCGCGGCCAAGCTCTCGGTCAGGACGCGCTTCGTACAGCGCATCGCAGAATAAGGACGGGCTGATCATGAAAGCCGAAGATATCCGGACCAAGACCCAGGACCAGCTGACCGACGACCTGGCCAGCCTGAAGAAGGAGCAGTTCAACCTGCGCTTCCAGAAGGCCACCGGCCAGCTCGAGAAGACCGCGCGCGTGAGGCAGGTTCGTAAGGACATTGCGCGTATCAAGACCATCGCTGCGGAAAAGTCCGCGGCCAAGAAGGCTTAAGGACGAAAACCATGCCAAAGCGCATTCTGCAGGGCACCGTCGTCAGCGACAAGAACGAGAAGACGGTTGTCGTCAAGGTCGAACGGCGCTTCACGCATCCCGTGATGAAGAAGACCGTGCGCATGACCAAGAAGTACAAGGCGCACGACGAGAATAACGCCCACAAGGTCGGCGATCAGGTGTTCATCCAGGAATCGAAGCCGATTTCCAAGGATAAGCGCTGGATCGTCGTGTCCTCGGACCAGGCGTAAACAAACGAATTTTGGACAGACCGGGGAGGGGCTTCGAGCCCGTCCCGTTAGGAAAGAAGAAGGCGGCCAGTCATGATTCAGATGCAAACAAACCTCGACGTGGCGGATAATTCCGGCGCGCGTCGTGTCATGTGCATCAAGGTGCTGGGCGGCTCGAAGCGGAAATACGCTTCCGTGGGCGACATCATCGTGGTGTCGATCAAGGAAGCCATTCCGCGCGGCCGCGTTAAGAAGGGCGATGTGATGAAGGCGGTCGTGGTTCGCACGGCCAAGGACATCCGCCGCCCGGACGGCAGCGTGATCCGTTTCGACAAGAACGCGGCCGTTCTCGTCGACAACAAGAAAGAGCCGATCGGCACGCGTATCTTCGGACCGGTTCCGCGCGAACTTCGCGCCAAGAACCACATGAAGATCATCTCGCTCGCGCCTGAAGTGCTGTAAGGAGCCGGACCAATGCAAAAGATTAGAAAAGGCGACAAGGTCGTCGTGCTGGCCGGCAAGGACAAGGGCCGTTCGGGCGAAGTCCTTTCGGTTCAGCCGAAGGATGACACCGCGCTGGTGCGCGGCGTCAACATGATCCGTCGTCACCAGAAGCAGTCCCAGTCCCAAGAGGGCGGGATCATTACCAAGGAAGCGCCGATCCAGCTGTCGAACATCGCGCTGGCCGACCCGAAGGATGGCAAGCCGACCCGCGTCGGTTTCATCTTCCAGAAGGACGGCAAGAAGGTGCGCGTCGCCAAGCGCTCGGGAGAAGTCATCAATGGCTAAGGCTCAAACCAAGCAGGCGACCGCCAACAACACGCCGCGCCTCAAGCAGGTCTACAACGAGACCATTCGCAAGGCGCTGCAGGAGCAGTTCGGCTACGACAACGACATGCAGGTTCCGCGCCTCGACAAGATCGTGCTGAACATGGGTGTCGGCGAAGCGACCGCAGATTCGAAGAAGCCTTCGGTCGCGGCCGAAGATCTGGCGATGATCGCCGGCCAGAAGGCCGTCGTCACCCGCGCCCGCAATTCGATCGCTGGCTTCAAGGTCCGCGAGAACATGCCGATCGGCGCCAAGGTCACGCTGCGCAAGGAACGTATGTACGAGTTCCTCGACCGCCTCGTGAACATCGCGCTGCCGCGCGTCCGCGACTTCCGCGGACTGAACCCCAAGAGCTTCGATGGCCGTGGCAACTACGCCATGGGCATCAAGGAGCACATCGTGTTCCCGGAGATCAACTACGACAAGGTTGATCAGATCTGGGGCATGGACGTCATCGTTTGTACGACTGCGAAGACGGACGACGAAGCCAGGGCTTTGCTCAAGGCTTTCAACTTCCCCTTCCGCCAGTAACGGCAGCGAGAAAAGGAAAAATCTGAAATGGCAAAGACCAGCTCAGTCGAGAAGAACAACAGGCGCCGCAAGCTTGCCGACCAGTACGGTCCCAAGCGCGCTGCGCTGAAGGCGATCATCATGGATCAGTCCAAGCCGATGGAAGAGCGCTTCCGCGCTCAGCTGAAGCTTGCTGCCCTGCCGCGCAACTCGGCCAAGATCCGCATCCGCAACCGCTGCGAAGTCACCGGCCGTCCGCGGGCCTATTATCGCAAGCTCAAAGTATCGCGCATCGCGCTTCGGGATCTCGGCAACAACGGCCAGATCCCGGGCCTGGTCAAGTCGAGCTGGTAAGGAGGACATAACATGTCATTGAGCGATCCTCTCGGCGATATGCTGACCCGCATCCGCAACGCCTATGGCCGCAAGAAGTCGAGTGTCTCGACGCCGGCCTCGCGTCTGCGCACCCGCGTCCTCGACGTGCTGAAGGCTGAAGGCTATATCCGCGATTACAGCCAGACCGACTTCGACAACGGCAAGTCCGAGATCGAAATCGAGCTGAAGTATTTCGACGGTGCTCCGGTCGTGCGTGAAATCGCCCGCGTTTCGAAGCCCGGCCGCCGCGTTTACGTTTCGGCCAAGTCGATCCCGCACGTCGCCAACGGCCTCGGCATCGCCATCCTTTCGACACCGAAGGGCGTGATGGCCGACCACGAAGCACGCGAGCAGAACGTCGGCGGCGAGATCCTCTGCCAGATCTTCTGATCTGGCAGCTCACCGCAAATTGGAATCCGGTCTTCGGATCGTTCCGAAGACAGAGACCTGAAACAAGAGAAGTGACGAGGACAACAAAATGTCTCGTATTGGAAAGAAACCCGTTTCGCTGCCGCAGGGCGTGACCGCGACCGTCAACGGCCAGACCGTGACGGCGAAGGGCCCCAAGGGCGAGCTGAAGTTCGTGGTGAACGACGAAGTGCTGGTCAAGATGGAAGGCAGCGAGATCGCTGTCCAGCCGCGCGACCAGACCAAGACCGCCCGGTCCAAGTGGGGCATGTCGCGCACGCAGATCGTCAACATCCTGCAGGGTGTGAAGGACGGCTTCGAGAAGAAGCTCGAGATCACCGGCGTCGGCTATCGCGCCGCTTTGCAGGGTAAGAACCTGCAGCTGGCTCTTGGCTTCAGCCATGATGTCGTCTACGAGACGCCGGCCGGCATCACGATCACCGTGCCGAAGCCGACCGAAATCACCGTGGCCGGCATCGACAAGCAGCAGGTCGGCCAGGTTGCCGCGGAGATCCGCGAATACCGTGGTCCCGAGCCTTACAAGGGCAAGGGCGTCCGTTATGCTGGCGAGAAGATCGTCCGCAAGGAAGGCAAGAAGAAGTAATCGGTTTGGCTTGGAAAAGTCGCGGACTTTTCGGACAGGACCAAGCCACGGAAGTGTAACGCCGCGGGGAGCGGTCGCGGGAGGCGCTTCGCCTACCGCATATGGCGGCCCCCGTTTTTTGAAGGCAAGGAAGACATCATGGGTACCAAGGAAGCCATCCAGCGCCGTGCGCAACGCGTCCGCCGCCAGATCAAGAAAGTCGCCGGCGAACGTCCGCGTCTTTCGGTGCACCGCACGTCGAAGAACATCTACGTTCAGGTGATCGATGACGCCAAGGGCCACACCATCGCTGCCGCCTCGACGCTCGAGAAGGACCTCAAGGGGTCGCTCAAGACCGGCGCCGATACCGCCGCCGCCGCCGCAATCGGCAAGCTGATCGCCGAGCGCGCCACCAAGGCCGGCATCAAGGAAGTCGTTTTCGACCGTGGCCCGTACATCTATCACGGCCGCGTCAAGGCGCTGGCCGAGGCTGCCCGCGAAGGCGGTCTCAGCTTCTGATTTTTCACCGTCGGCGACCCAAAGTGGCGCCGGCAATCAGCAACCCGTGCTTCCGGAAAAGAACAAGGAACAGGATATGGCACAGGAACGTAGGGAAGGCGGCCGCGGCCGCGAGCGTGAAGAGCGCGATGACGGCATGGTGGACAAGCTGGTCCACATCAATCGCGTCGCCAAGGTCGTCAAGGGTGGCCGCCGCTTCGGCTTCGCCGCGCTCGTCGTCGTCGGCGACCAGAAGGGCCGCGTCGGCTTCGGTCATGGCAAGGCGCGCGAAGTGCCGGAAGCCATCCGCAAGGCGACTGAATCGGCCAAGCGCGACATGATCTTCGTGCCGCTGCGCTCGGGCCGCACGCTGCATCACGACGTCGAAGGACGCTGGGGTGCGGGCCGCGTGCTGCTGCGCGCCGCCAAGCAGGGTACCGGCATCATCGCCGGCGGCCCGATGCGCGCTGTCTTCGAGACGCTCGGCATGCATGACGTGGTCGCCAAGTCGATGGGGTCGTCGAACCCCTACAACATGGTTCGCGCCACCTTCGACGCGCTGAAGAGCCAGATGCATCCCAAGGATGTGGCTGCCGCGCGCGGCATCAAGTATTCGACCCTTCAGGCCCGCCGCGGCACCGCCGTTGCGGCTGAAGAATAGTCGATCTGACCAGGGATTTTGACCATGGCCAAGAAAGCAACCAAGACCATCACCGTTGAGCAGATCGGTTCGCCGATCCGCCGCCCGAAGGAACAGCGCGCGACGCTGGTCGGCCTCGGCCTCAACAAGATGCACAAGCAGCGCACGCTGGAAGATACGCCCTCCGTGCGCGGCATGATCGCCGCCGTCCAGCATCTCGTCCGCGTTGTGGACGAGGGCTGAGCCAAAGCGCAGGAGAAGCAAGATGAAACTCAACGATCTGCGTGACAAGGACGGCGCGACGCACTCCAAGAAGCGTCTCGGCCGCGGTATCGGCTCCGGTTCGGGCAAGACCGCCGGTCGCGGCGTCAAGGGCCAGAAGGCGCGCTCCGGCGTTGCCGTCAACGGCTTCGAGGGTGGCCAGATGCCGCTTTACAGGCGCCTGCCGAAGCGTGGCTTCAACAACATCTTCGCCAAGAGCTTCGTTGTCGTCTCGCTGGCCCGCATCCAGGAAGCCGTCGATGCCAAGAAGCTCGACGCCAAGGCGACCGTGACGGCCGAGGCGCTTGTCGCCGCCGGCGTCATCCGTCGCGTCAAGGATGGCGTGCGCGTGCTGTCCGATGGCGAACTCAAGGCCAAGCTCGCCTTCGACGTCGCTGGCGCCTCCAAGGCCGCGATCGAGAAGATCGAAAAGGCCGGTGGGTCGGTCAAGCTGCCGGAAAAGGCAGCTGCCGAGTAACGGCAATTTGAAGCGCGGTCGGCAAGAGTGGCATCCGTTTTTGCTTTCGATCGCGCTTTGATCTGCTCAATTTAGCGGCCGCGTCAACGCGGCCGCTTGCATGTTTACAGCCCGGAGCTTATCTCGTGAGCTTCGGTGAAACGCACCGCCTGACCTCACGGGCCATCAAGCGTTACCAAGCGGAGAATCAGGCATGGCTTCGGCTGCTGAACAACTAGCCTCGAATCTGAATTTCTCGGCCTTCGCCAAGGCGGAGGACCTGAAGAAACGCATCTGGTTCACCATCGGCGCGTTGCTCGTCTATCGCCTCGGCACCTACATCCCGCTTCCCGGCATCAATCCCGATGCCTTCGCCCAGGCCTTCTCCTCGCAGAGCAAGGGCGTGCTCGGCATGTTCAACATGTTCGCCGGCGGCGCCGTGCAGCGCATGGCGATCTTTGCGCTTGGCATCATGCCCTACATCTCCGCCTCCATCATCATGCAGTTGATGACATCGGTCATTCCCTCGCTGGAAGCGCTGAAGAAGGAAGGCGAGCAGGGCCGCAAGGTCATCAACCAGTACACGCGCTACGGCACCGTGCTGCTGGCGCTGGTGCAGGCCTACGGCATTTCGGTGGGGCTGGAGAACGGCAACGGCATCGTCAGCGACCCCGGCATGTTCTTCCGCATCTCCACCGTCGTCACGCTTGTCGGCGGCACCATGTTCCTGATGTGGCTCGGCGAGCAGATCACCGCGCGCGGCATCGGTAACGGTATCTCGCTCATCATTTTCTCCGGCATCGTCGCTGGTCTTCCGCACGCCATTTCCGGCACGCTGGAGCTCGGCCGCACCGGCGCCCTGTCGACCGGCCTGATCCTGGCGATCATCGTGCTGGCCATCGTCGTGATCGCGCTCATCGTCTTTTTCGAGCGCGCCCAGCGCCGCCTGCTGATCCAGTATCCGAAGCGCCAGGTCGGCAACCGCATGTTCCAGGGCGATACCTCGCATTTGCCGCTCAAGCTCAACACGTCGGGCGTCATCCCGCCGATCTTCGCGTCGTCGCTGCTGCTGCTGCCGGCCACCGTCGCCGGCTTTTCGCAGACGACCAACATGCCGGCCTGGGCGAGCACCATCCTGGCCTCGCTCGGCCACGGCCAGCCGCTCTACATGGCATTCTACGCGGCGATGATCGTGTTCTTCGCCTTCTTCTAC
>NZ_RZSJ01000157.1:0-11158 GCF_003998025.1 Mesorhizobium sp. M8A.F.Ca.ET.021.01.1.1 | reverse complement strand
GTGCGCCGCAGGCAGGAGCGCGATGAGTTCGAGCCGGAGATGGAGCCACGCGCCAGTGCTTGGCGACGTGCCGCCGAACGGGTCGAGTCGGCCGAGTTCGCCGAATCCCGCATGAGCCAGGACGGCCGCGCCCGTGTCGAACCGGAATTCTTCGCCGCCATGGTGAACGACCGCGGCGTCTCCGTCGATCCGGCCGACGACGATGTCTTCGGCCGCGACGATGAGGACATGGATTTCGACGACGAGCCCGTCGCCCAGCGGCGTGCCCCCACTGCCAAGGTCCAGCAATTCCGTTCCGATGCCGCCACCCGGGTCGAGGCGCCGGCGGCGCGACCCGTGCCTGGCGCCCGCGTCCAGCGCGAGGCGCAGACCTCGCTGATCGGTTCGGACACGTTCGAAATGCCGTCGCTGCATTTCCTGTCCGAACCCAAGAACGTCGCGCGCGACCCAAGTCTTTCCAAGGACGCGCTGGAACAGAACGCGCGCCTGCTCGAAGGCGTGCTGGAGGATTTCGGCGTCAAGGGCGAGATCATCGCCGTTCGCCCGGGTCCGGTCGTCACCCTTTATGAGCTCGAACCCGCACCGGGCATCAAGTCGTCGCGCGTCATCGGCCTTTCCGACGACATCGCCCGCTCGATGAGTGCGATTGCGTGCCGCGTCGCCGTGGTACCCGGCCGCAACGCCATCGGCATCGAACTACCAAACGCGAAGCGCGAGACGGTTTATCTCAGGGAGATCATGGCCAGCCGCGATTTCGAGACGACCAAGGCCAAGCTGGCGCTGGCGCTGGGCAAGACCATCAACGGCGAGGCCGTCATCGTCGACATCGCCAAGATGCCGCACGTGCTGGTCGCCGGCACCACCGGTTCGGGCAAGTCGGTCGCCATCAACACGATGATCCTGTCGCTGCTCTACCGGCTCACGCCGCAGGAATGCCGGCTGATCATGATCGATCCGAAGATGCTCGAACTCTCCGTCTATGACGGCATTCCGCATCTTTTGACGCCGGTCGTGACCGATCCGAAGAAGGCCGTGGTGGCGCTGAAATGGACCGTGCGCGAGATGGAGGACCGCTACCGCAAGATGTCCAAGGTCGGCGTGCGCAACATCGACGGTTTCAACGCCCGCGTCCAACAGGCCGAGAAGAAGGGCGAAAAGATCTCGCGCACGGTACAGACCGGCTTCGACCGCCAGACCGGCGAGGCGATCTACGAGACCGAGAATCTCGATCTCGAGCCGATGCCCTATATCGTTGTCATCATCGACGAAATGGCCGACCTGATGATGGTCGCCGGCAAGGACATCGAAGGCGCCGTCCAGCGCCTGGCGCAGATGGCGCGCGCCGCCGGCATCCATGTCATCATGGCGACGCAACGTCCCTCGGTCGATGTCATCACCGGCACCATCAAGGCCAATTTCCCGACCCGCATCTCCTTCCAGGTGACGTCGAAGATCGACAGCCGCACCATTTTGGGCGAGCAGGGCGCCGAGCAGCTGCTCGGCATGGGCGACATGCTCTACATGGCCGGTGGCGGCCGCATCCAGCGCGTGCACGGGCCGTTCGTCTCCGATGACGAGGTCGAGAAGATCGTCGGGCACCTGAAGCTGCAGGGCGTGCCGGAATATCTCGACGCCATCACCGAGGATGACGGCGAGGACGACGACGAGCCGTCCGGAAAGGGCGGTTCCGGTGGCGGAAGCGGTGGCAATTTCGAGGATTCCGACGATCCCTACGATCAAGCGGTCTCGGTGGTGCTGCGAGACGGCAAGGCCTCGACCAGCTACATCCAGCGGCGTCTGGGCATCGGCTATAACAGGGCCGCCTCGATCATCGAGAAGATGGAAAAGGAAGGCATTGTCGGCCCGGCCAACCATGCCGGAAAACGCGAAATCCTGGTGCCGACCGAAGACGACAAATTCTAGCTGGTGGGAGTTCGCGGCAACTTTGAACCTGCTGGCGCGTTCAAGCGATTGAGCAGCGATCGCCTCGCCAAACTTCAGCCCAACTGGGGGTTCACGACAGCGACCAAATCAGGAATCAAACGAGAGTGACCGATATGAAAAACGATCTTTCAGCGCTCAGCGATCTTGCCCCGACACGCCGCCAGTTGCTTGGCCTCGGTCTTGTGTTCGCCGGTGCCGCCGCCCTCAACGTGGTGCCCGGATTCGAGCTGCTGGCCTCGGCGCAGGCGGCCGCGCCTCCGGCGGCGCAAAAGATCGCCGACCATTTCTCAGCGGTCAAATCGATGAGCGGCGAATTCGTCCAGTTCGGCCCCAAAGGCGAGCAGACCGGCGGCAAATTCTTCCTGGAACGGCCGGGCAAGATCCGCTTCAATTATGACGGAGCTTCGAATTTCCGGGTGATTTCCGACGGCAGATCAGTTGCCATCCTCAACAAGAAACTGAACACGTCGGACCTTTATCCGCTATCAAAGACGCCGCTGAAGCTGCTGCTCGACGACCGCATCGACCTCTCCGGCGACCGCGTCAAGAGCGTCAAGGAAGAGGACGACCTCACCACCATCCAACTCTCCGACAGGTCGGTTTTCGGCAATGCGCGAATCACCATGATGTTCGACCCGAAAACCTACGACCTGCGGCAGTGGACGATTACCGACGCGCAGGGCAAGGACACGACGGTGATGATCTTCAACACCAAGGAAGGCGTCAGTTTCGCGCCGGACACCTTCGCCATCGACTATACGGCCAATCGCGAGCTGAACACGAAAACCAGGTAGGTTTCGTCGCCTCGCTTGTCTTTCCGGCGTGCGGCTGGCAGTAGTTCGGCGATCTCTCGCCGGACTCCTCCGCATGCCCTTTTCGATCGCGACCTGGAACATCAACTCCGTGCGCCTGCGCATGCCGATCATCGAACGCCTGCTCGATGAGTATGCGCCCGATGTGCTTTGCCTGCAGGAAACCAAGGTCCCGGACGAGCTCTTTCCCGAAAAAGCCTTTCGCAAGGTCGGCTATCCCTACATCGCCTTCCATGGCCAGAAGGGCTATCACGGCGTGGCGACGGTGGCGCGGCGGCCGATCGAGGTCGTCGAAAGGCGCCGCTTCTGCGATATCGAGGACAGCCGGCATCTGTCGGTGACGGTGCGGGCCGGCGGCAAGACAATCCTGCTGCACAATTTCTACGTTCCCGCGGGCGGCGACGAACCGGATCCCGAGATCAACAGGAAGTTCAGGCACAAGCTCGATTTCGTCGCCGAGATGAATGCCATCCGGGCCGAGCATGACGAGGTGTCGGCCTCGGTGCTGGTCGGAGACCTCAATATCGCGCCGCTGGAGCATGATGTCTGGTCGCACAAGCAATTGCTCAACGTGGTCAGCCACACGCCGGTCGAGACCGAAAACTTCGAGGCGATGCGGCTGGCCGGCGGCTGGGTCGACCTGATGCGGCTCAACGTGCCATCGGAACAGAAGCTCTACACCTGGTGGAGCTATCGTGCGCAGGATTGGGAGGCGTCCAATCGCGGCCGACGGCTCGACCATGTCTGGTCGTCGCCAAACCTGGTGCCTGATTTTGCCGGCTATGAGATCCTCCGGCAGGCACGTGGCTGGGACCGGCCTTCGGACCATGTGCCGGTCATCGCCAGGTTTGATCTGGATTAGTGCCACGTAGGTTTCGCGACGAATGTAGTGTGGTTCCGCTGGTTGTGCCTCAACCCGAAAAGCGCGGGGCCAGTTCCTCGATGCGGCGGATCATGTCGTGGAATTCCTCGGAGATGCGCTGGTGCAGTTTCACCGCCAATTCCGGATACTCCTCGAGGATGCGCCGGAACATCTTGCGGCTCAGCCTTATCACTTCCGAGTCGATTTCGGCCGAGGCGCTGGTCAGCCGGTTGGTGTCGGCGATCAGCGCCAGTTCGCTGAGCATCGTGCCGGGGCCGACTTTTCCAATCGGGATGCGCTCGCCATCTTGCTCGCGATAGAGCACGATGAGCCCGCTGACCACGACATAGGCCGAGTCGGCCACGTCGTCCTCGCGATAAAGCTTGTGGTCCGCCTGCACCAAAGTGGTCTCGGCACCGAAGGCGAGCAGGCGCAGCTGTTCCTGCGTGAAGCCCTCGAAAAGCCTCACGGCGGACAGGATGCGGATGTCGTCATCCAGCGCCATCTAGCTGTGTCCCCGAACGGTCAGTCCAATCCCTCCTCTGCGGTACGCTTCCTGAATCCCCCTCCAACAGGATCGTACCCGAAAACGGCCCCGTCCAGACCGCTCATTGGATAGTGAAATGTTTAAGGAACCAGCTTGTAGCCGCCGCTTTCTGTCACAAGAATTTCGGCATTGGAAGGATCACGCTCGATCTTCTGGCGCAGACGGTAGACATGGGTTTCCAGCGTGTGCGTGGTGACGCCGGAATTGTATCCCCACACTTCCTCCAGCAGCACGTCACGCGTTACCACCTTCTGGTCGGCGCGATAGAGATATTTGATGATCGAGGCCTCCTTTTCCGTCAGCCGCACCTTGCCGCCGCGCGGGTCAATGAGCAGTTTCTGGCTGGGCTTGAAGGTGTAGGGGCCGACCGAGAAGGTCGCGTCCTCGCTCTGCTCGTGCTGGCGCAACTGCGCCCGGATACGGGCAAGCAGCACGGCGAAGCGGAACGGCTTGGTCACATAGTCGTTGGCGCCGGCCTCGAGGCCCAGAATCGTGTCCGAATCGGTGTCGTGGCCGGTCAGCATGATGATGGGCGCCTTGTAGCCGCCCTTGCGCAGGATCTTCACCGCTTCCCTGCCATCCATGTCGGGCAAGCCGACATCCATGATGAGCAGATCGATGAGCCCGCCGCGCGCAGCGGTGACGCCTTTTGCCGCAGTGGATTCCTGCAGCACGTCGAATTCCTCGTAGAGGGACAGTTGCTCGACCAATGTGCCGCGCAGGTCGTCATCGTCGTCGACGATCAGGATGGTACGTGAGGTCATGGATCAATCCGTTGTTTTGAAAAGTGAATTCAGTTGACCGCTGCGTATTTATGCGGAAGCTGGCCGGCACAATAGCCGATCACAGTGATTTGTTCCGTGGCACGATCATACAAGAAAAAACGCGATCGCAATGCAGCCGGCGCAATTTTGGCAAAAGGGCTGCCCGTACTGACCGTGCGGGCGAGGCCCGGCCACCCAAGCCAAGGCCTGCTGCAGGCCGGCAAAACGGTGTTTGCGTGCGCGCTCGGGCGCGGCGGCATCTCGTCCGGCAAGCGGGAAGGCGACGGCGCCACGCCGCTCGCTTCGATGCGCATCCTGGCGGGCTATTTTCGGGGGGATCAGTTTGCCGCCGGCCGCAAGACGCGGCTGGCTATGGCGCCGATCGGGCCGGATCTCGGCTGGTGCGAGGTACCAGACGACCGCAACTATAACAGGCCGGTCAGGATTCCCTATGGCGCCAGCCACGAACGCATGCGGCGCGACGACCGGCTCTATGACGCCTGCCTGGTGCTCGACTGGAATATCGCGCCGCGCCGCCGCGGGCGCGGCAGCGCCATCTTCTTCCACCTGGCGCGCCCCGGCTTTACGCCGACGGAAGGTTGCGTGGCGGTGACCGCGCGCACGATGGCGCGGCTTTTGCCGCTGCTGTCGGACCGGACGGTGGTGAGGGTGGTGAGGTAAGGAATAGGGAATAGGGAATAGGGAATAGGGAAAGTCTTCAGTAGGAGCAGGCACGCCCAGGCCCCATCATCTGCCCTACTCCCTACTCCCTACTCCCTACTTCCTACCTCTTCCTATTCCGCTGCCAGCCGATGTCGAGAAGGCCCAGCCGGCCGGTCTCACGGTCCATGGCCTTCGCGATGTCCTTGCGGGCGGCGCCGATATCGCGCAACTGGCGGTCGGACAGGTCCTCGACGTCCTGGTGGGCAAGATTGATCGCGACCCTGGCCTGCCGCAGCCAATCACGGGCAGCCGACAGCCAGCTTGGCCGGGCGATGTATGCAGGGTGAAGAACGATGTGAGACATGATGGGATTCCTATACTCCGGACATCAAATCCGGTTTGATGGTGTTTTGATGCCGCGATCATGCCGGATTGAAAAACAAACGAGAAACGAGTAGTTCTTTTCTCATCATCAAGTTTTATTTGAGGATTGAGGCTTCATGGATCGCTTCGATCGGGCCGTGCGCTGATGGCGGCCCTGTTGCCGGGAACGCGGGCGCTGAGAACGCTGGAGGCGGCGGCCCGGCACCTCAATTTCACCCGCGCCGCCGACGAGCTCGGCCTGACGCCCGCCGCCGTCAGCCACCAGATCAAGGAAATCGAGGATCAGCTCGGCATCGTGCTGTTCACCCGCACCAGCCGCACCATCCGACTGACGGAAGCGGGCACGGTGCTGTACGAGGCGGCGACCGACACGCTCGACCTGCTTGGCCGGGCGGTGATGCGCGCGCGCAAGATGGCGCGCGGCACCGAATTCCTGAAAGTGACGCTGGATGCCCAGTTCGCGGCGAAATGGCTGATGCGGCGCGTCGAAAATTTCCGCAAACTGCGGCCGGGCATCGAGCTCAGGTTCGACATCGCCTATGGCTTGCGCGATTTCGATCTCGACGACGTCGATGTCGGCATCCGCTTCGGCGCCGGCAAATATCCGGGGCTCTGCGCGCATCGACTGTTCGACAACATCATCATTCCCGTGTGCAGTCCGGGCCTTCTGGCATCTGGGCCGCCCCTGCGCGAGCCGCGCGACCTGTTCAACCACACGCTTGCCCATATCGAATGGGCTCGCCAGGGCGTGACATGGCCGAACTGGCGCATGTGGATGGCGGCGGCCGGCATCAACGATTTCGACGACAGCCGCACTGTCGTCTTCGGCACGTCCACGGATGCTGTCCAGGCAGCGCTCGACGGCAATGCCGTCGCGCTCGCCGATTTCGCCATGGTGGCAAACGACCTGTCCGAGGGCCGGCTGGTGCGGCCCTTCGAGCTCAGCATCAGGGTTGCGCCGGAATTCGCCTATTTCCTTGTCTATCCGCAGGCGACAGCCGAGGATCCCCGTATCGTCGCCTTCCGCGAATGGATTCTGGAGGAGGTGGCGAGGACGCGCAGCGCGGACAAGCTGTAGGCGGCTTCGCGAGGTTCGGCCTTCCTTAGGACCGGGCGTTGTGGCCGAAGATCATGCGCCGGTACTTTTTCACGTTCCATTTCAGCTTCTTGTAGAGAAGCGGCTGTCTCTTGCCGGCGACGGACGTTTGGAAAGCGCCGTTCTCGCTGCCCTGCTCGACGATCGGCCGCTCGAACCACAGCATTTCAACACCGAGCTTCTCGTCCATCTGTTCGATCTGGTGGTCGATGGCCGTGTATATCTTGTTTTGCGCAATCCAGTTGCAACGGGCTTCGGCGACCGGCCGGGTGATCAGGTAGGAATCGGCGCAGCGGGCATGGAGCGCCGGGTAAAGCTTCTGGCCTTTGCGCAATTTCCAGCTCGGCGTGTAGTAGTTGCTTCCATTGCCGAGATAGATGACGGCCTTGCGGTTGGGATCGCCGAGTTCGGCGAGCCCCTGCCGGAACTTGGCGACAAAGTCGCGGGCGAGGAAGACGTCATCCTCGAACACCAGGCAATAGGGCTGGTCGGTTTCGAGGAAATCACGCCAGATGCCGACATGCTTCAGCGCCAGCGAGACAGCCGCCGGGTGTGTAAAGTCTGGAGCGACCAGTTCGGCCCGGATATCGGGCGTGATGTCAGGCTGGTCCCAGTCGGTGTAGAAGGTGACCGGCACGCCGCGCCGCTCGAACTCGCGCACGATATGCCGGCGCCGGTCGTCATAGCCGTTCTTGACATGACAGATCCGGCTGAACACCAGGTCGCGCGGAAAGCCGGTTTCGTCCGCCATCAAAACTAGCGCTCCATTCAGGCCGCGACGGCGCCGAACCAGCCGATCACCACACCGATGATCAGCAGCACGCCGAGCCAATGGCCACCATCGATGAGGGTCAGGTCCCAGCCGAAATTCTCGTAGCGATGGTTGACCGACAGCGTCGTGGCGACGAAACCCAGCCAAAGCACGAAGCCGAAGATCAGCCCCGCCAGCCAGGTCGGCTCACCACCCGTCATCGCGCCGACGACCAGGGCCATGACCAGCGCCATAATCAGTTCCGCGATGAAGGAGATGACGAAGGGCAGCGGCGATTTCTTCATCGTCGCCGGATCGAGCTTGGCGGCCTTCAGCCAGGGCTTGCTCAACGCCATGTACCAGGCGGCGCCGAACAGCCATGCGACGACGGCGGCGGCGACCACCGCCATCCAGTTCACTGCTGAAAAATCCATGAGCTTCCCCCTCCAGATGCGGTTTATGGAAACGCCTGTTCGGCGATGGCGTCAAGCAGTCGCCACACGGTCGTACGTTTGACCTCGGCATCCTCGAGCGCCCGTGTCACCGGCACCTGATAGACGCCAAGCGGCGCCAGCCCCGATCGCGGCAGGTAGGACCGGCCGGGATCGCCGACCAGTATGTCGGCGCCACGCCGTTTGAGCGCCGAAAACCACGGCATCAGCCGGTCGGCGAAGGGTTTGTCATAGAAGACGTCGCCAGCCAGGACCACGTCCCAGCCCGCATCGGTACCGATACAGTCCGCGCCGAGGAATTCGATCGGAACACCATTGGCCTCGCTGTTGAGACGAACCGCGGTGGCGCAGAACGGGTCGATGTCGGCGGCGGTCACGGCCGCCGCACCGGCCTTCGCGGCGGCGATGGCGACGAGGCCGGAACCCGAGGCGAAGTCGAGCACGCGCTTGCCTCGCACCATGGCGGGATGGTCGATGACATATCGGGCGAGGCCCTGGCCGCCGGCCCAGGCAAAAGCCCAGAAGGGCGGCGGCAGGCCGATCTCGACCAGTTCGTCCTCGGTCCGCTGCCAAAGATCGTGCGCTTCGTCGGCGAGGTGGAGAAGAATCTCCGGTACATGCGGCGGCGCCATCAGCGCCGTGTTGTCGAGAATGAACTGCCTGGCGCTGTCGGAGGTGAGCGCCGTCACGGCGCAGGCGTCAGGCCGCCCATGCGGCAGACTTCCTTCCATTCGGCCGGCGTCACCGGCTGCACGGAAAGCCGTCCGAGCCGCACCAGCGCCATCTCGGCCAGTTTTGGATTGGCCTTGACGTCTTCCAGCGTCGGCGGGTTCGGCACGTCCCTGACGGCGCGGATGTCGACACACTCCCAGCGCGGATCATCCGATGTGGTGTCGGGATGGGCCAGCGCGCAGACCTCGGCGATGCCGACCACGTTCAGCCCCTCGTTGGAATGGTAGAAGAAGCCGAGATCGCCGATCTGCATGGCCTTCATGTTGTTGCGGGCGGCGTAGTTGCGCACGCCGTCCCATTGGGTGCCGGCCTTGCCCTTGGCCTTCAACGCCTCGAAGGAGAAAACCGAGGGTTCGGATTTGAACAGCCAGTAGTTCATTTTCGTTCTCCTGCCGGTTAGCCGGCCGCCGGCTTGTTGAAGACCCAGTTCCACGGGCGGATTTCGACGCTCTCGAACAGCCCCGCCTTGGCATAGGGGTCGGCGGCCGACAGCGCCTGCGCTCCGGCCATATCGGGCGCTTCGATCACGGCGAGCGTGCCGTTCGGCTTGCCATCAGCATCGAGGAACGGGCCGGCGAAGGCCAGCTTCTTCTCGCCATTCAGCGCCTCGAGAAAGGCGACATGCGCGGGCCGCGTATCAACGCGCACCTGCAGGCTTCCGGGCTTGTCCTTGCAAATCAGTGCAAACAGCATGTCTTTCTCCTGATGGTCGTCAATCGTTGGTCTCGGTCTTCAGCGGCCGGGTCATCAAGGCCGTCACGGCCTGCCGGACGGTGATGGTGCCGTCCAGTATGGCGGCCACGGCGGCGATGATCGGCGCATCGATGTTGCGCTCGGCGGCGATGCGGGCGGCGATGGCCGCCGTCGGCACGCCCTCGGCCAGCGGCAGCCCGGAAAGCGCCTTGCCTTGCCCGAGCGCCAGCCCATAAGCGAAATTGCGCGATTGGGTGGACGAGCAGGTGAGCAGCAGGTCGCCGAGGCCGGAAAGCCCCATCAGGGTCTCGGGCCTGGCGCCGAAGGCGGCACCGATGCGGCGCAGCTCGACGAAGCCGCGCGTGACCATGGCGGCCTGGGCGCTGGCGCCGAGCCCGGCCCCGGTGACGGCGCCGGCGGCGATGGCGAAGACGTTCTTCAAGGCGCCGCCGATCTCGACGCCGATCAGGTCGTCGCTCGAATAGCAGCGCAGGTTTTCAGCCGAGAAACGGGCGGCAAGGTCGGCGGCGAGCGCCTCGTCGCCGGCGGCCACCACGACCGCCGTCGGCAGGCCGCGGGCGACATCGCTGGCGAAGCTCGGCCCGGACAAGGCGGCGACCGGGTTTCGCGGCAGGATTTCCAGGGCGATTGCCGACAGCAAGGCGCCGGTGTCGCGCTCGATGCCCTTGGCGCAGAGCACGAGCGGAATGCCGGCCGGCATATGATCCTTCGCGGCCGCCAGAGTCGCGCGCAACGCCTGCGCCGGCGTCACCGCCAGCACGCAATCGGCGCCAGTGAGCGCCGCCTCGATGTCACTCGTTGCCTCGATGCCTGGCGCGATGGCGATGCCGGGCAGGTAGCGTGGGTTCTCGCCTCGACCGATCGAGGCCACGGTTTCAGGGTCACGCGCGAACAGCCGCACGGCATGGCCGGCGCGCAGCATGGCCAGCGCCAGCGCCGTGCCCCAGGCGCCGCCGCCGAGCACGGCGACACGCCAGCCACTTTTGCCCCGGCCCGCGCTCTTCGTGGCCCGATCTGTCATGCCTTGGCTCCGCGCCGACCGGAGCCGACCATTGGCGTCGAGACGCTGTCCAGGGGCCAGCGCGAGCGCGGCACGAAATCGAAGCCGTTCTCCTGCGCCATGCCTGCGCGCAGCCGCTCGATGCCGGCCCAGGCAATCATCGCGGCATTGTCGGTGCACAATTTCAGCGGCGGCGCGACGAAGGTGAAGCCGGCCTCGGCGCAGAGCCGTTCCAGCGTCGCCTTGATGGCGCGGTTGGCGGCGACGCCGCCGGCGACGACCAGCGACGGGCTTTTCGTGCCAGGGAATGTCTCGCGAAAGCGTGCCAGGGCGCGAGAAACGCGGTCGGCCAATGCATCGGCGACCGCCGCCTGGAACGACGCGCAGATGTCGGCGACATCCTGGTCGCTCAGGGGCTCGATCGCGGGTGCCGCCTG
>NZ_RZSJ01000156.1:0-11180 GCF_003998025.1 Mesorhizobium sp. M8A.F.Ca.ET.021.01.1.1 | reverse complement strand
CGGACCCGCCACCGACGCCCCGGTCCAGCCGCGCGATGTCTTCGTCTACTTCATCACCGAGGGCAAGGTGCGCGCGCCGTTCGGGGCAATGGCGCTGATGAGGCGCGTAAGCGACTGAAAAAGCATCATTCGGTTTCCAGCACCCGCTATAAGTGCGTCGCCTATGCGTTTTGGGCGTAGCAGAGAGCCTATTCCTGGGCATCTTCGCCGTGATCGTAACCTTATCGACACTTCCTTGCCGCATGAATACACCGACGCCAAGCTGCAGAGCTGGAACCGTCGCCGGCAGGGAAAGAGGGGCATGTCGCTCGACTACACTTCACTTCTGCTCGCTGTCGGTTTCTCCGCCGCTTGCCTCAGCCTGACGCTGTTCGGCATGTGGCTGACCGCCCGCTCGGAAAAGTTCCTGCTGACATGGGCGATCAGCCTGGTGTTCGTGGTTGGCGATATTTTCATCTATGACGCCTATATCGACATGCCCGGGCGCCTGCTCGGCATCGCCACCTCGGCGTTCCTGCTGATCGGCTTTTCGGCCATGCTGGGTGCCGCCTATCAGTTCCGCACCGGCGGCTCGCCGCTGCCGCGGGCGCTGTGGGGTTGCGTTTCCCTGGCGATAGCGCTGCCTCCCATGGCTTTGGGCTATGACGGCCTCGGCTTCATGTTCGAGAACATGTTCGCCGCCTTGCTCCTGTTCGCCACGGCGTTCGAATATTGGAGAGGCCGCGATGAGGCGCCCGCCTTGACGATCGGCATCACCACGCTCTATTCGGCCACGGCCACGTCCTTCTCGCTCTGCGCCATGGTTCTCGCCTGGGACGGAAAACTAGTGCTCGGCCACGCGCCAAGCAATTGGGCAGAAGAGCTCAGCCTGATCGTGGTGATCGCCAGCATGACGGGTATTGGGGCACTTTCGCTTGCCCTCAACCAGGGGCGTCTGGCGCGGCACCACCACCGCAACGCCCTGACGGATCCCCTGACCGGCCTGCTCAACCGGCGCGCCCTGTTCGACATGCATGGCCATATTCCGGTCGGCGCCTTTACCGCCGTGGTCGTCTTCGACCTCGACAATTTCAAAGCCATCAACGACGAATTCGGCCACGCGGCGGGCGACGAGGTGCTGAAGGTGTTCGCCAGAGAGTTGGCAGCCAACCTTCGATCGGCCGACGTCGCCGCGCGCATGGGCGGCGAGGAATTCGCACTGGTGCTGAGGCGCACTCTGCCGGAGACGGTCGAGGAATCAGCTGAGCGCATCCGGGCGGCTTTCGCGATGCGGTTGATAGAAACCGAAACCGGCTCGCTCACCTGCACGGTCAGCGCCGGATTTGCGTTTGGCAGCAAGGAGGGCCTCAGCTTGGACAAGGTGCTCAGCGCCGCCGACAAGGCGCTCTACGACGCCAAGCGCGGAGGCCGCAACCGCGTCATCGCCTCGCCATTCCGGCGCGCGAGCTGATCACTCGCATCATGGCGACTCTGTGATTGTTGAATAGCGAAGACTGCCCCTAGGCCGCCATGACGATTTCATTGAAGGCATCGAGGTCGACGTAGAAGACCTTGGTGATCTCCTCGATCAGATCATCGTAGTCGCAGCCCTGTGACCTCAAGATGTTGATGGCGGCGATGATGTCGACACGTTCGGTAAGCCGCCGCTTCTGGTAGTCCTCGACGTAACGTTCCATGGCTGTCCCTTAGCCTGTGTGCCCAAACGCGTTTGAACGACAGAGATCGGGAAGCTAGGAAGCCTTGCTTGCGTGGAACTTGCAGAACCTTCGCCGCGCCTCGATCTGCTATAACCAGACTGATACGGAAGCGGCCGACTCACAAAGCCTGGAAAAGACTAGCATGCGACATCGCGTGTGCCAGAGACGCGGATGATGGATGGAAGAAATATTGGACTTGCCAAGAACTTCAAATCTTCAACTGAAGTCCAGTGCCGATTCTAGACCGTGAGGAATTTGCGAACATCAGCCCGGTCTAAATCTTGCGCCGGGCCGGTGTGGACGATCTGGCCGCGATCCATGATGTTGACCTCGTCGGCAAGCTCTCGGCAGAAGTCGAGATACTGTTCGACCAGCAACACAGCGATGCCGGCCTGGTCGCGCAGATAACGTATGGCGCGGCCGATGTCCTTGATAACGGAGGGCTGGATGCCTTCGGTCGGCTCGTCGAGCACCAGCAGCTTCGGCCGCATTACCAGCGCCCTCCCGATGGCCAACTGCTGCTGTTGCCCCCCGGAAAGATCGCCGCCACGGCGGCCAAGCATCTGCCTCAGCACCGGAAACAGCTCGAAGACGTGCGCCGGCACGTCGCGGTCGGCGCGCCTCAAGGGCGCGAAGCCGGATTCGAGGTTTTCGCGCACACTGAGCAGCGGAAAGATCTCCCTGCCCTGCGGCACGAATGCGATGCCCGACCGGGCGCGGTCATACGCCGCGCTCCGGTCGAGCGCCTTCCCCTCGAAGGCAACGCTTCCGCTCGTCAGCCGGTGATGGCCGACGATCGATCTCATCAAACTTGTCTTGCCGACGCCGTTGCGGCCGAGCACGCAGGTGATCTGGCCGGCAGCCGCCTTCAGCGACACGCCGCGCAGCGCCTGGGCGGCGCCGTAATGGAGCGTGGCATTGGAAACTTCGAGCATGTCAGCGCCTTCTCCAAAACCGGAGAAACGACATGTCGAAATGATGGAATTGCACCCGCCAGACCATGCTCATCTCCCCAAATAGACTTCGACGACGCGCTCGTCGGCCGATACGAAATCGAGCGTCCCTTCGGAGAGCACCGAGCCCTCATGCAGGCAGGTGACCTTGACGCCGAGCTCACGCACGAAATGCATGTCGTGCTCGACGACGATGACCGAATGGTCACGCGCGATGTCCCTGAGCAGCCGCGCGGTTTCCTCGGTCTCGGCATCGGTCATGCCGGCGACCGGCTCGTCGACCAGAAGCAGCTTCGGGTCCTGCGCCAAGAGCATGCCGATCTCGAGCCACTGTTTCTGGCCGTGGCTGAGATTGGCCGCCAGGTCATGACGCTTGTCGCCCAACCGGATGATGCCAAGAATCTCGTCGATCCGTCGCGTCTCGGCGGCCGATTGGCGGTGGAACAGCGCCGGGAAGATCGAGCGCGGCCCCTTCAGCGCCAGCATCAGGTTTTCCTCGATCGTGTGGCTTTCGAAGACGGTCGGCTTCTGGAATTTGCGGCCGATGCCCATCATGGCGATCTCGGCTTCGTCATGCCTGGTGAGGTCCACCTGGCCGTCGAAGAACACTTCGCCTACGTCGGGTCGCGTCTTGCCGGTGACGATGTCCATCATCGTCGTCTTGCCGGCGCCGTTGGGGCCGATAATGGCGCGCATCTCGCCCTTGTCGAGCACCAGTGACAGATTGTTGATGGCGCGAAAGCCGTCGAAGGAGACCGAGACGCCATCGAGATAGAGGATGGTGTTGGATTTGCTCATGGCCGCTTACTCCGCCGCCTGCGGTTCGGGATCGGACCACGACCATTCGCCTGGATTTCTGGCCGGCGAGCGAGCAGGCTTCGAGGTGGCGGATGCGACTCTCACCTCGGTACCGGCTTCGTCAGCGAGGGAAGCCGCGCGCAACGCCCTGGCATTGCCGCGCCAGCTGTCCCACATGCCGATTATGCCCTTCGGCAGGAGCAAGGTGACGGCGACGAACAGGCCGCCCAGCGCGAACAGCCAGAATTCCGGCAGCACACCGGTGAACCAGGATTTGCCGGCATTGACGAGCAGCGCGCCGATGATCGGCCCGACGATGGTGCCGCGTCCGCCCACCGCCGCCCAGATCACCACCTCGATCGAATTGGACGGTTCGAATTCGCCGGGATTGATGATGCCGACCTGCGGCACGTAGAGCGCGCCGGCAATGCCTGCCATGACGGCCGAAACGGTGAAGGCGAACAGTTTCACGTTCTCCGCCCGCCAGCCGAGGAAACGCGTGCGGCTCTCCGCGTCGCGCACGGCCATCAGCAGCTTGCCGTATTTGGAGCCGACGATCGCCCAGGTGATGAAAACGGCGAGCGCGAGCATTACCGCGCTGGCCGCGAACAGCGCCGAACGGGTCGCGTCGGCCTGCACGTTAAAGCCCAGAATATCCTTGAAATCGGTGAGCCCGTTGTTGCCGCCGAAGCCCATGTCGTTGCGGAAGAAGGCGAGCAGCAGCGCATAGGTCATCGCCTGGGTGATGATCGAGAGATAGACGCCGGTGACGCGGCTGCGGAAGGCGAACCAGCCGAAGACGAAGGCAAGCAGGCCGGGCATCGTCAGCACCATGATTGCCGCGAACCAGAAATGGTCGAACCCGGTCCAGAACCACGGCAATTGCTTGTAGTTCAGGAACACCATGAAATCAGGCAGGATCGGATTGCCATAGACGCCGCGCGAACCGATCTGGCGCATCAGATACATGCCCATTGCATAGCCGCCGAGCGCGAAGAAGGCGCCGTGGCCAAGCGAAAGGATGCCGCAATAGCCCCAGACCAGATCGAGCGACAGCGCCAGCAGCGCGTAGCAGAGATACTTGCCGGTCAGCGCGACTATGTAGGACGGCACGTAGAAGGCGCTGGTTGGCGAAACAGCCAGGTTGAGCAGCGGCACGATGACGGCCACCGCCAGCAGGGCGAAAATGGTGATGGCGATGCGGCGGTCGGCACCCGCGGCGAAGAAGCGTCCTGACATCATGCTTCCACCGCCCTGCCCTTGAGCGCGAACAGGCCGCGCGGGCGCTTCTGGATGAACAGGATGATCAGCACCAGCACGACGATCTTGCCGAGCACGGCGCCGGCATAGGGTTCGAGAACCTTGTTGACAATGCCGAGCGAGAAGGCGCCGACCAGCGTGCCCCAGAGATTGCCGACACCGCCGAAGACGACGACCATGAAACTGTCGATGATGTAGCCGCGGCCGAGATTGGGCGAAACATTGTCGATCTGGCTGAGCGCGACGCCTGCAATACCGGCAATGCCGGACCCCAGCGCGAAAGTCAGCGCGTCGACCCACGGCGTCCTGATGCCCATCGAGGCGGCCATGCGCCGGTTGGCGGTGACTGCGCGCATCTGCAGGCCCCAGGGCGTGCGCTTCATCACGTAGAGCAACATGCCGAACACCGTGAGCGCGAACACCAGTATCCACAGCCGGTTCCAGGTGATGGCCAGTTGTCCGACGTCGAATGAGCCGGACATCCAGGACGGATTGCCGACCTCCTGGTTGGTCGGTCCGAAGATCGAGCGCACCGCCTGCTGCAGGATCAGCGATACGCCCCAGGTCGCCAGCAGCGTCTCCAGCGGCCGGCCGTAAAGAAAGCGGATGACGCCGCGCTCGATGATGAGACCGACGAATGCCGCAACCAGGAAGGCAAGCGGCAGCGCGATCACCAGCGACCAGTCGAACAGGCCGGGAAAGGACGTGCGGATCACCTGCTGGACGACGAAAGTCGTGTAGGCGCCGAGCATCACCATCTCGCCATGCGCCATGTTGATGACGCCCATGACGCCGAACGTGATCGCAAGCCCGATCGCTGCCAGCAGCAGCACCGAACCCAGCGATATCCCATACCAGATGTTCTGGCCGGCATCCCACAAGGCCAGCGTCGAATTGATGTTTGCGATCGCAGCCGTCGCCGCGTCCTTGACCGCTCCAGAGGCGTTGGCCTCGACCGAGGTGAGCAGCGAAACAGCATCGCGGTCGCCGCGCGCACCGATCAGGGCGATTGCGGCGAGCTTGTCTGCGTCGGGCTTGTCTGAAACCAGAATGGAAGCGGCACGCGCCTGTTCCAGCAAAGCCTTGACGCTTGCCACGCTTTCACTGGCGATGGCTGCGTCGAGCGGGCCGATATTGGCGGCGTCCGGTGTCTTGAACATGGTGTCCGCGGCGGCGATGCGGACCGTCGGATCCTTGGAACCAAGCGTCAACGTGCCCAATGCATCGCGGATCGTGCGGCGCAACGTGTTGTTGACGCTGATCTTGGTTATGTCGTCCTCGGAGGCCTCGCCTGCTGGCTCGCCGCTCAGCGGGTCGAAAAGCTGGACGTTTTCGTCGCCTTCCTTGCCGACAAACACCATCGAGTCGGCCGTACGAACGTAAAGATTGCCGTCCGCCAATGCAGCAAGCGGCCGTTCGACAGCCGGATCGCCTGTGGCCGTCAACTCTTGAACGACAGCTCCTGTTTCGGAAAAGTCCGTTACTGTCGCGAATTTGGCGATGATGGCACGCAGATCGGCTTCCGCAGCGCCCGAAGACGACAGCGTCGTCAGCAGGAACAGAAGCGTCAGGCCAATCGCGTGGAGAATCTTCATCGGCTTTCGGTGACCATTGAAGGTTGAAGTTGGCGTCCGGACAGTGGAGGAACTGTCCGGACGCGCGCGGTCTTGGGCGTGGACCCGAAGGTCCAGCCCGGGGAGGATCAGTTCGTGCCCTTGCCGCCGCACTTGCCGGTTTTGACGTTGAAGTTGCCGCAGCTGAGCGGCGCGCGCCAATCGGAAATCAGGTCCTTGGAGTCGGGCAGGTAGTCGGACCATTCGTCGCCCATCACCAGGCCCGGTGTCTTCGAAACCGTTTCGAATTGGCCATTGGCCTGGATTTCACCGATCAGCACCGGCTTGGTGATGTGATGGTTCGGCATCATCGTCGAATAGCCGCCGGTCAGGTTCGGCACCGAAACGCCGACCATGGCATCGATGACCTTGTCCGGATCGGTGGTGCCGGCCTTTTGAACCGCCTTCACCCACATGTTGAAGCCGATATAGTGGGCTTCCATCGGGTCGTTGGTGGTGCGCTTGTTGTTCTTGATGAACTTGTGCCAGTCGGCAATGAACTTCTTGTTCTCGGGCGTGCTGACGCTCTCGAAATAATTCCAGGCCGCAAGATGGCCGACCAGCGGCTTGGTGTCGAGACCGGCAAGTTCTTCCTCACCCACCGAGAAGGCCATGACCGGGATGTCTTCGGCCTTGATGCCCTGGTTGCCGAGTTCCTTGTAGAACGGAACATTGGCGTCGCCATTGACGGTCGAGACGACGGCGGTCTTCTTGCCGGCCGAACCGAACTTCTTGATCGCCGAAACTTCGGTCTGCCAGTCGGAAAAACCGAACGGCGTGTAGTTGGTCATGATGTCTTCGGCCGCGACGCCCTTGGACTTCAGATAGGCTTCGAGGATCTTGTTGGTGGTACGCGGATAGACGTAGTCGGTGCCTTCCAGCACCCAGCGCTTCACCGAGCCGCCGTCCTTGCTCATCAGATAGTCGACGGCCGGAATGGCCTGCTGGTTTGGAGCCGCACCGGTGTAGAACACGTTGCGCTCGCTTTCCTCGCCCTCATACTGGACGGGATAGAACAGGATGTTGTCGAGCTCGGAGAACACCGGCAACACCGATTTGCGCGACACCGAGGTCCAGCAGCCGAACACCGCCGCGACCTTGTCCTTGGAGATCAGTTCGCGCGCCTTTTCGGCGAACAGCGGCCAGTTGGAAGCCGGATCGACGACGACGGCTTCAAGCTTCTTGCCGAGCAGGCCGCCCTTGGCGTTCTGCTCGTCGATGAGCATCAGCATGGCGTCCTTCAGCGTCGTCTCCGAAATCGCCATTGTGCCCGACAGCGAATGGAGAATGCCGACCTTGATCGTGTCGTCGGCAGCCCTGGCCGGAGCGGATATCATCAAACCGGCGGCGACCACGCCCGCCGAGACCATTTTTGTTATTGTCGAGAAATTACCCCTCATACCGAAGACTCCCAAGCTGGTTGATTGCACCGCAACACTACGATGCAACCCCCGTGCCAACCGCTGCCGGCTTGCTGAAAATAGCAAACTAACCGAACGTTATCAGTTAGTTGATACATTAGAATGAACACAGATAAGAGAGCCGGTTAAAAAATGATTGAGGGAAATTTGCGCAGCGCACGAGGCGTATGCCTAATTTTAGCTCATTTTTGACACGTGCCTATATTTTGACCTTGGCGCACGTGTCGCGGACGACAAATGTTGCGGCGCGGCACGAAAATAGGGCAAGCTTGTCGTTCAAACGGACGACGTCATGACATCAGGCATTTCACGCATATTCATCGGCATTTTGTCTGTGGCGGCGGCAACCGGAGCGGCACGAGCCGATTTCAGCGATGGCAAGATGCCCGATGGCACTTATCACTGCGAAGTCTATCTGCTCGGCCTGTTCCTCAACCTCGGCGACATCACCATCAAGGGAAACGCCTACACAGGCCCCGTCACCTTCGGTACCGCCCAACAGGCTTACAACTATCAGATGGATGCAAACGGTGTGATTTCGTGGCTGGGCCCGCTCGGCGGCTATACCGCCGGCGGCAACGCGCTCTCGATGACCCAGGCAACCCTGGACGGCCAGAACCCGCCCTCCTTCGACATCATCATGAAGCAACCCGACGGGGCCTTCACCGCCTCGACCTGCACCAAGGGAGGCAATCAGTAGGCCTTCGCCTCCCATCGGGGCTGCCTTGGGAGTCTGCACGTCTGCCGTGTCATCTGGATGTTGCCGAAACTGGATAGGCAGCGGTGCGCCGTCACATCCACCTCGAGAGGCCGACACCATGGCCAATTCCCCGTCTTCATCCTCCCCCTTCATTCGCGACGCTTCAACTCGGGAAAGCCGAGTGTCGAAAGAGCGGCGACCGCATGTGTTTCGCCGGCAAACAACGAGCCGACAAAGCTGCCGCCGGCGATCAATGCGCTGGATGCAAGGCTGCCTTTCAGGAGCGTGCGGCGCGAAACGCGCTCGGCGATGACGCGTCTACGACAAGACCCACGCCGCCGCCGATGGCTATGAAACAACGATCGTTGCGCGAGGCCGCCTAGCGCGCTTCCGTGGCAATTTCGAGCGCCAGGCGGCTCATGTCGGTGAAAAGCTCCTGGCGTTCGGAATAGTCGGTCTGTTCGCCGGTGAGCAGATTGTCGACCACGGTCAGCAGCGATAATGCCCTCGCGCCGAAATGCGCCGAGATGCGATAGAGAGCGCTGGTTTCCATGTCTACGGCCAGCGCTCCGAGCGCCCTGGCGTCGGCATAGCGGGCACGTGGGTCGGGATGGTAGAATATGTCGGTGCAGGCTGTCAGGCCGGCGTGGTGGTCGATGCCGAGTTCGGTTGCCTTGGCCAATGCGCAAGCGAGCAGCGCCGGATCCGGGCCGACATCAGCCTCGTAAAGGCCAAAGACCCGGCCGTTCTCAGTGTCTTCAGGCCGTGCCGATTGCGAGATCACAAGGCTGCGCAGCTTTGCCTCGGCGCTCAGGCCACCGCAGGTACCGGTGCGGATCAGTGTCCGAGCGCCATAATAATCAAGCAATTCATGCGCATAGATCAGGAACGATGAAACACCGATACCCGTCGCCTGAATGCTGATGGGCCTGCCTCGAAACGAGCCGGTAAAGCCAAGCGCACCGCGACGACGATTGACACAACGCGGCGTGTCGAGGAACGTGCCGGCCATCCACTCCGCGCGCTGCGGGTCGCCCGGCAACAAAATCGTGTCGGCGTAGTCGCCCTTGCTTGCCTCGATGTGTGGCGTCAACAGCTGCTCCCCCAAGCCCGCCTGCTATATTGCCAATAATCATGGCGTTGTTACCGCGTTGTGCAAGGGGCGCGGCATTGGAAATACCTAAGATTCAAGCACATCCTTGACGATCGTAGCCAGTTGCTTGAGCGAGAACGGTTTTGGCAGGAAGCCGAAATGCGCCTCCGCCGGCAGGTTTCTGGCGAATGCGTCCTCGGCATAGCCGGAGACGAAGACGAACTTGATGTCCGGCTGGCGTTTGCGCAATTCACCGAGCAGCGTCGGCCCGTCCATTTCCGGCATCACTACGTCGGAAACGACGATATCGACCTTGCCGCCGAGCGCTTCGAACACTTCCAGCGCCTCGACGCCGGAGGACGCCTCGTGGACGGTGTAACCACGCGAGGTCAGTGCCCGCATGCCGCCCATGCGCACGGCGTCCTCATCCTCGACCAGCAGTACCGTCGCCGACCCGGACAGGTCCTTGATGCTATCGGCCAGTTTGACTGCCGCGGCGGCCGGTGCTTCACCGGGTTCGGCCGCCTTTTTCGCTTCCGCGATGTGACGTGGCAGGAAGATGCGGAAAGTCGATCCCTTGCCGACTTCGGAATCGCAGAAAATGAAACCGCCGGTCTGCTTGATGATGCCGTAGACCATGGACAGACCGAGGCCCGTACCCTTGCCGACCTCCTTGGTGGTGAAGAACGGCTCGAAGATCTTCTTCAGCACGTCGGGCGCGATGCCTGAGCCGGTGTCCTCGACCTCGACCACCACATAGTCGGCGGCCGCGAGTTCGCGATACGGGAAGGTCTTGGACTCCTCGGCGGTCACGTTGCGTGTGCGCACGGTGAGATCGCCTCCCGCCGGCATCGCGTCGCGCGCGTTGACCGCCAGGTTGACCACCACCTGCTCGAACTGGCCGATATCGACCTTGACCGGCCACAGGTCGCGGCCGTGGTCGACCTTGAGCTTGATGTCGTTGCCGACCAGCCGGGCAAGCAGCATCCTGAGATCGGCGAGCACGTCGGTGAGGTTCAGCACTTCCGGCCGCAGCGTCTGCTTGCGCGAGAAGGCCAGCAACTGCCTGACCAGCGAGGCGGCCCGGTTGGCGTTCTGCTTGATGTTCATGATGTCGGGGAAGGACGGATCCGACGGCCGGTGATTGGTCAAAAGCAGGTCCGACGCCATGATGATGGCGGTCAGCACATTGTTGAAGTCGTGCGCGATGCCACCGGCGAGCTGGCCGACGGCCTGCATCTTCTGGCTTTGCGCCATCTGCCCTTCGAGCGCCTTTTGCTCGGTCGTCTCGACGGCGTAGACGATGGCCGATTCCTCGGCCCCTTCGCCGCCGGTACCGTCGGCGACGGCATTGACGTAGAAGCGGATGTGCCGTTCTTCGTTGCCGGGCAGCACGGTGTCGATCGGTTCGATATCGGCCTGCCGCTGCCGGGCTTTCTCGAACGCCGCGGCAAAGGCCGGCCGGTCGCGGTCATGGATCACCGTGTCGAGCCGTACGCGGCGATCCACGGCATCGCGGTCGACGACCGAGGAAAACAGCGACAGAAAAGGTGCGTTGGTGCGCAGGATGCGTCCGCTGGCATCGACACCGGCGATCGCCATCGGCGTCGAATTGAAGAAGCGGGTGAAGCGCACTTCCGAAGCG
>NZ_RZSJ01000155.1:0-11199 GCF_003998025.1 Mesorhizobium sp. M8A.F.Ca.ET.021.01.1.1 | reverse complement strand
ATAGAGCAGTCCGCAACGGCGAAAGCCGGTGTCTTCGCCGGTCTCCGCCGCAAAACTGTCCCACAGGTCGAGGCTTCTTGTTGCCATCGGCAGCTCGCGGGCGTCGCGGTTTTGCTGGCGGCACCATCCCCAGTTTCTGCTGGACTGCTCGGCGCCGATTCGTCCCTTTTCGACGAGTGCGACCTTCAGGCCGCGACGAGCCATATAGTAGGCGGCGAAGACACCGACGATGCCGGCGCCGATCACCACCACATCTGCCGATTGCGGCAGTTTGCCGGACGTTTCGATTTGCTGCAGCGGCGCGCGCATGGTTCTCTCTGCCTCGAAGCGCCAGTCTACCGCGTCGCGCAGGCAGCCGCTGCTGCAGTTGCAGTCGAAGCAGAATTTTATTCCGACAGCCGCATTGAAATCGCGAGTCCCTGCGTTTCAAAGCGCTATCCCTCGGATGGACAGGCCAGCGGGCTGTGGTAGTCTCGACGGTCACCAGCAAGGCAGCATTTTGTGCTGCGGTACTGTTCCCCCGGAGGCAAATCGTGAAACTGGATCGGATCGATATCAAGATTCTTCACGAACTGCAGAAGAACGGCCGTATCACCAATGTGGAACTGGCCGAGCTGGTGCATCTGTCGCCGAGCCCTTGCCTGATGCGGGTCAAGCGACTGCAGTCGGAGGGCTACATCGAGGGCTATTCGGCGCAGGTCAATATCGGCAAGCTCGGCCAGACGCTGACAGTCTTCACCGAAATCACCTTGAAGAACCATCGCCAGGTCGACTTCGCCCGCTTTCTCGCCGTCGTCGAGAAGATCGAGCAGGTCATCGAATGCCATCTGGTCTCGGGCGGCTACGACTATCTGATGAAATTCGTCACCTCCGGCATCGGCGAGTATCAGTCGATCATGGAGCGCCTCACCGACATGGATATCGGCATCGACAAGTATTTCAGCTTCGTTGTGCTGAAGTCCCCCATCGTCAAGGCGCACATGCCGCTGCCCAGTTTGTTTCCGAGGTGAGGCCCTGTTTCCGAGGTGAGGCCTTACCGCCTCGTCAACGGTGGCCGTACTGGCTGACGAGTTCGGGGTCGCGGACGAGGCCGTCGAGCCATGTCGGGTCGAGCTTCGGCACCGAGGAGAACAGCAGCTTGGAATAGGGGTGGGTGGCTGACTTGACTTTGTCGGGCGTGATCTGCTCCACCCGCTCGCCATTGTACATGACCATGATCTCGTCGCAGATGGCCTCGACGACCGAAAGGTCATGGCTGATGAAGATGTAGGAGAGCCCCAGCTCGCGCTGCAGCTCCTTGAGCAGCTCGATCACCGCGGCCGCCACCACCGTATCGAGCGCCGAGGTGATTTCATCGCAGATGATCAGCTTGGGGTCGGCCGCCAGCGCGCGCGCGAAGTTGACGCGTTGCTTCTGGCCGCCGGAGAGTTCGGATGGATGGCGGTAGCGCAGCGTCTTGGGCAGGCGCACCATGTCGAGCAGTTCGTCGACGCGCTTCGACCGCGTCTGCCTGTCGAGGCCATGATAGAAGGCCAGCGGCCGGGCGATGATGTCTTCCACCGGCTTGGCCGGATTGAGCGCGGTATCGGCGTACTGGAACACGATCTGCATCTCGCGCAGCTGGTCCTGGCTGCGTTTGCCCGCCGCGCGCTGCAATTCCTCGCCGTTGAAGACGATCTCTCCGGCGGCCGCCGGATGGATGCCGGCGATCACCCGCGCCAGCGTCGATTTTCCGCAGCCGGATTCGCCGATGATGCCGAGATTGCGCCCCTTCTCCACGACCAGGCTGACGGAATCGACAGCTCGGATGAGGGGCAGTCCGTCATTCCGAACCGCCCCGTAGCCGGCGGTAACATTGTCGATGCGCAGCAACTGGTTGGCCGTGGCATCCGCGTCCGCATGCGCCTGCCGCGGCTTCGGTTCAAACGCTGCCAGCAGCTCGCGCGTGTAAGGGTGCTTGGCGGATGAAAGGATTTGAGCTGTGGTGCCGGTCTCCTGCACTTCGCCGCCCTTAAGCACCACGATGCTGTCGGCGATCTGGGCGACGACAGCGAGGTCGTGGGACACATAAACGCCTGCGATCCCGCCCGCCTTCATCACCGACTTGAAGGCCTTCAGCACGTCGATCTGCGTGGTGACGTCGAGCGCCGTCGTCGGCTCGTCGAAGATCATCAGCTTGGGGTCCCCGATGAGCGCCATGGCCGCGGCCAGCCGCTGCAGTTGTCCGCCCGAAACCTGGTGCGGATAACGGGCGCCGATCCCTTCGGGGTCCGGCAGCGATAAGGCCCTGAACAGCTCGACGGCACGCTTGCGTGCCTGCTCGGGCGGCATCAATTTGTGGATGCGCGTGACCTCGATCACCTGCTCCATGATCGTGGACGAGGGGTTGAAGGACGCGGCGGCACTTTGCGGAACATAGGCGATGTCGGTGCCGCGTAGTTTGGCGCGCTCCTTTTCGGAAAGCGCCGCCATGTTCTTGCCGTTCACGTTGATCTCGCCGCCGGTGATCCGGCAGCCTGGCCGTGCATGCCCCATGAGCGAGAGCGCCACTGTCGTCTTGCCGGAGCCGCTCTCACCGATCAGGGCGACGATCTCGCCGTCGGCTATATCGAGGCTGACGCCCTTGATGATTTCGACAATCCGCCCGGCATCGGTCGTCGCCTCAATCTTTAGGTTCCTGACCTCGACGAGATTGGTCATGCGTCCCTGTCCCTGATCTTCTTCGGCAAATTGTCGATCAGCAGGTTGACGCTGATGGTGAGGCTGGCGATCGCCAGCGAGGGCACGATGACGGCGGGAGCCGCGAAAGGCAGGCCGCCGATATTCTCGCGCACCAGCGCGCCCCAGTCGGCGAGCGGCGGCTGCAGCCCAAGCCCGAGGAAGGATAGGCCGGAGAGCAAGAGCACGATGAAGACGAAGCGCAAGCCGAAGTCGGCCAACACCGGGCGGATGATGTTGGGAAGGATCTCGGAGCCTATGAGATAGATGGTGCTCTCGCCTCGCACGCGGGCGACGGTCATGAAGTCCATCGTGTTGATGTTGACCGCGAGCGCCCGCGCGAAGCGGTATGCGCCCGGGATGTAGATGACGGCGAGCGTCAGGATCAGCACCGGGATCGACGAGCCGACCGCGGCGACGACCACGAGGCCGAACAGCTTGCTGGGGATGGAGTTCATCGCATCCAGGAAGCGGCTGAGGCAGGCGTCAAACCAGCCACCGGTGACGGCCGCGATCATGCCGAGCACGACGCCCGAAAAGCAGGCGATGGAGACGGCGGCGAGCGATATGCCGACGGTATAGCGCGCGCCCATCAGCACCCGCGAGAGCATGTCGCGCCCCAGATAGTCCGAGCCGAGCCACAGCCCCTGGCGCATCGGCCCGAAATAGTCGTCGTCGACGATGTCGCCGATCGAATGGGGGATGATGTAGGGCGCGAAGATGGCGATCAGCGTCCACGCCAGGATGACCAGCGCGGCGACGACGCCCACGAGGTTGTAGCTGCGGCCCAGGAACGACCGTTGGGAAGCTGCCACGCGCGCCACCATCATCTGAGTCTCGGGTTGGACATGATGGCGACGATGTCGGCGGCGGTGATGAGCAGCAGATAGCCAAGGCAGAAGATCATCGCGCAACTCTGGATCAGAGGCAGGTCGCGGGTTGCGACCGCGTCGACCATCAGCTTGGCGATGCCGGGATAGTTGAAGATGGTCTCGACGATGATGACGCCGCCGACCAAGTAGGACAGCGAGAGCGCGATCGCATTGACGATGGGGCCGAGGGCGTTGGGCAGCGCGTGCTTCAGCACCATGCGGCTGCGCGATGCGCCCTTGAGAAGCGCCATCTCGACATAGGGCGTGGAGAGCGTTTCCATCACCGCGGCGCGGGTCATGCGGATCATCTGTGCGGAGATGACGAAGGTGAGGGTAATCACAGGCATCGCATAGATGCGCACGAGGTCGGTCAGCGAATGCGCCTCGTTGACCGAGGACAGGGCCGGCAGCCATTTGAGATAAACGGCGAACAGCAGCACCGCCAGCGTCGCGACCATGAATTCCGGCACGGAGATGACGCCGATCGAAAGGATGGTAACGGTGCGGTCGTAAATAGAGCCTCGCAGCATCGCGGCGGTGATGCCGAGCGTCAGGGCCAGCGGCACCGAGAGCAGCGTGGTGATGCCGGCAAGCTCCATCGTGTTGACGAAGCGCCCGCCGATCAGCTTCGCGACCGGCATCTCGTTGGCATAGGAGGTGCCGAGGTCGCCATGCAGCAGGCCGAAAAGCCAGAGCAGGAAGCGCAGGATCGCCGGATCGTTGAGATGCATGGCCTCGCGCAGGCCAGCGACCGCCTCGGGCGTAGCCGCCTGGCCGAGCAGAATCGACGCGGTGTCGCCAGGCAGCATGCTAGTGGCGAAAAACACGGCGAACAGGACGATCAGCAGAGTGACGACCGCGACCGCCAGCCGCTTCAGCACGAGGTTGAAAACCCCAGACTTCATGGAAGCGCTCCCTGCGGTTGCATTCGGTCGAACAATCTTGCGCAATGCAGTGCCGGGGCCGGCCGACCGTCCCCGGCAGGCGCCTCTCAGGCTTCGAGCCAGAGATATTCCGCCATTGCGTAGCCCATCATGCCACCAAGCGGGTTCGCCTCCAAACCCTTCACCTTGCTGGAGAGGGCGTCGACGTTTGAAATGTAAGCCGGGATGATGGTGCCGGCCTCTTCGGAGACCATGGTCTGCATCTGGCCGTAGATTTCCTTGCGCTTGGTTTGGTCGAGCGAGCCGCGCGCCTCGACAAGGAGCTTGTCGAACTTCTCGGACTTGTACTGGCTTTCGTTCCACGGCGCGCTCGAAGCGTAGAGGAGCGAGAACAGGATGTCCGGCGTCGGGCGCGGATTGATGTTGCCGAAATGGATCGGCGCCTTGAGCCAGTAGTTGTCCCAGTACCCGTCGGAAGGCACGCGCTGGACATCGAGCTTCATCCCGATATCGGCGCCGGCCGCCTGGATGATCACAGCCATGTCGATTGACGAGGTCGCTGCGTCGGAAGCGATCACCGGGATGGACTGGCCGAGCAGGCCAGACTTCTGGAAGTGGAACTTTGCCTTGTCCGGGTCGAAAGCCTTCGGCTTGAGGTCGGCATTGTGGAAGATGTTCGCCGGCGAGACGGGCTGGTCGTTGCCGATTTCGCCGAGGCCGCGCAATGCCGATTTGACGATCTGTTCGCGGTTGACGAGATACTTCATGCCGGCCACGAAATCGGCCTTGTTGCCCGGGTCCATGTCGAGCCGGATGTTGAGGTCGGTGTAGTTGCCCGAGGTCGTCTTCGATAATTCGAAACCCTGCTGGCCTCCAATGAGCTTCATCGCGCGCGGATTGATGGAAGCGGCAAAGTTGATGTCGCCGGAGAGCAGGGCGTTGACGCGGGCGCTGTCGTCGCTGATGGCGATGAACTCGAAGGAGTCGAGATAGGGCTTGCCCGACTTCCAGTAATTCTTGTTCTTGGTGACCACCGAACGTACGCCAGGCTCGAACGTTTGCAGCACGAAGGCCCCGGTGCCGTTGCCCTTTGAGAAATCCGTGGTGCCATTCGCGACGATCATGAAGTGATGCAGCGCCAGGATCGTCGGAAGGTCGGCATTCGGATCGGCCAACGTGATTTCCACGGTGGACTTGTCGACCGCTTTGAAGCCGGTCATCTGCGCGGCGATCTTGGCGACCTTGGAGCCGACCGCCGGATCGAGATGGCGCTTCATCGAGAAGACCACGTCGTCGGCCGTGAGGTCCTTGCCGTCGTGGAAGGTCACGCCCTTGCGCAGCTTGACGGTCCAGGTCTTGGCGTCCTTGGTGTCGAAGCTTTCGGCCAGCTCCATTTGCGTGGCGCCATCCTTGTCGAGGAAGGTCAGGCGGTTATAGAGCGAGCAACAGCGGACATAGTCGGTCGAGAGAGATGCCTTCGCCGGATCGAGCGTGTCGGCTGTCGAGGACGACCAGCCGGCCGCCTTGAAAGTTCCGCCGGAGACAGGCGCGGCGGCGACGGCCTGTGTCGCGCGGCCAAGCACCACGCTGCCCGCGGCAACCGCGGCGCCGCCGGCCAGCAGCATCTTGAGAAGTTCTCGGCGGCTGGCGCCTCGCCGGATGGCGCTTTCGACCATGGCATCGTCTGCGCAGGTCCAGTTGGTGATCTTGTCGGTCATGTCATTCCCCTTTCTGTTGGTTTCGTCCGGATGCTCGTCTTGGCGCGCGCTTTCCGGCATGGCTCAGGTTCGTTCCTTCAGGCTTTCCCGCACGGCCGCCGCCAGGGCTGCCATCGAGGTGAAGTGGTAGTCCGGCTTAGTAAAGCGCTCGGGCTCGATCGTGCCGCCATAGCCCTTCTGGGCGTGCCGGCGTTCGATCCAGCAATTGGTCATGCCAAGCGCCCGGGATATGCCGATGTCGTGGTACTGGCTTTGCGCGACGTGCAGGATGTCGTCCCTGCCGTCGCCGAGCGAGGCCACGAAATCGAACACCTTCTGGAAGAAGGCCGGGTCCGGTTTCTCCGTGCCGGTGTCGTCGGCCGTGAAAGCGGCGAAAAAGGGCAATCCGAGCTGCTTTTCGAAATAATCGAGCGCCCAGCGCCGGGCATTGGTCATCGCGATCAGCTTGTGCGATTTCGCAAGGTCGGCCAATGCCGCAGCGCTATCGGGAAAGCCTTGCCAGACGCTGGCAGAATCCCGCAGACGGATGCCGTATTTTTCCTCGACCGGCAGGTCGAGCTGCGGCGCGATGACCCTGTAGACACGCACGAGATCGTCGGGAAACAGGCCTGCATCGGGCATATAGCGGGCCTGCCGGTAAAGCGCCAACGCCTCTTCGCCATCGATCGAAACACCGGACTCGGCGGCAATGCCAGCCAGGCAGGCCGTTATGCCACCTTCGAAGTCGATCAGCGTGCCGACCACGTCGAAGGTCATGTATTTGAATTGGCTAAAGCCCCTGGCCAAAACTGGCTCTCCTTTTTTGCGCGGCCGAAATACATGTGCTGAACACAACAAAATTCCGTGCTGTCCCGGGCGTGGGCCTGTTTTGAGTGCCCGCAAATCTGGGCTTTCTGGCCTTGTCTTAACTGTAGTCTGGCACTTCCCCCGCGCTGGATTCGCCGAAAAGGCGCGGGACTGCGGCACAAAATTGCGAAATCGTCCGCCCCGGCGATATTTCGAGATGCGAAGAAATCGCCGCCTTTCATGCCATGGCCTGGCGGACATCTGGATCGGCCAGCGTTTGGTCGAGCGTTCGGCGCGTGCGCTCGATGATCGCATCGATATCGCTGTCCGTGCAGCAGAGCGGCGGTGCGTAGCCCAGAACCCCATGCGCAAAGGCACGGATGATCAGGCCGTTGTCCCACGCCCTGTCGAAGACCCGCCGCGCCGGCATCGCCGAGGCGGGAAGCGGTGTCTTCTTCTGCTTGTCGGTCACCAGTTCGACCGCCGCAAGCATGCCGCGACCGCGCACGTCGCCGACCAGCGGATGATCGCCCAGTTCCGCTAATCCCGCCATCAGGCGGGCGCCGGCCTTGATGCCGTTCTCCAGCAGGCCGTTCTCATAGAGCTTCAACACTTCGAGCGCGACGGCGGCGCTGACGGGATGGGCGGAATAGGTGTAGCCATGGCCGACCGCCGAATTGCCGGCGCCATCGGCGATGACGTCGTAGACATGATCGGCCATAAACACGGCGCCCATCGGAACGTAGCCCGAGGTCAGACCCTTCGCCGTCGTCATGAAGTCGGGAACGATGTCCTCCTCGGTACAGGCGAACAGGGGGCCTGTGCGGCCGAATCCGGTGATTACCTCGTCGGCGATGAAAAGGATGCCGTACGACCGGCAGAGTTCCTGTATCGCCTTGATCCAGCCTTTCGGCGGGACGATGACGCCGCCCGAGCCCTGGATCGGCTCGGCGTAGAAGGCGGCGACCCGCTCCGGCCCGATCGCCTCGACCTTGGTCTTCAGCGCGGCAAGCGAGGCGGCGATGATCGTGCTGCCATCTTCGCCAACCGGGTTGCGGTAGGGATAGGGCGAGGGAATCTTGTGCTGCCATTCGAAGGGAATGCCGAAACCGGCGTGAAAGGCGGGCAGCGCGGTCAGGCCGGCGCCAACCACCGACGACCCGTGATAGCCCTGCTCGATCGAAATGAACTGGTCGCGCTGCGGCTCGCCCTTGGCGTTCCAGTAGTAGCGGACGAAACGGATCGTGCTGTCTACAGCGTCCGATCCGCCGAGCGTGAAATAGACGTGATTGAGATCTCCGGGCGCGCGCTCCGCCAGTTCCGAAGCAAGCCGGATGGCCGGCTCCGAGCCCAGATCGAAATAGGCGGTGGCGTAGGGAAGCTCGCGCATCTGCCGGGCCGCGGCCTCGACAATGCTGTCATGGCCGTAGCCTGCGTTGACACACCATAATCCAGCGAAACCGTCGACGAGTTGCTTGCCGGACACATCGGTCACGGTCGCACCCTTCGCCGATTTCAGCACGCGCACGCCGAGCGCTTCATGGCCGCGATAGGAGGAGACCGGATGAATGAGATGGGCGCGGTCGAGTTCGATCAGGGAATTGGCGAGCATTCTTATCCTCCGGCTTTAGCCGAGCGCTTGGTTGGCGAGTGCGTAAACTTTTGGCCGGGCCTGTACCGCACCCCTGTTGGACGGGCGGTCCATGGTCACGCCGCCGCCGACATGGACGAGGCCGATTCCCGTGAGCCAATTGGCGATGCCGGTCCTGCTGTCGGTATCCACGCGCAGGAAGGCACCGGCACGCGATGCGGCCAAGAAGGCGACCAGGGCCTTGGCATCCTCGACACTTCCAGCGATGACCGGGCCGATCACCTCGCCGCGTCCGAATGGGCGGATCGCGGCATAGGCCTCGATGACGCCGTTGCGGCGGATGACCGCGAATTGACCGCGCTCGGCCAGCGCATCGATCAGAGCTTCACGATCCGCGCCGTAGGCCTCGCGGTCCATCGCCTTGATTTCCGACAGGTCGACGGTGGCCGCGGCCTCCACTTCGTCGGGAGCGCTAAGCGCCGCTACCTGGCCCTGATGTTGCTGGATCGTGCCAGAGGGCACGAAGCCCAGCTTCTCATAGAGGGGCATGCCGTCCCGCGTCGCCACAAGCCGCAACGGACGGTCCTCGGCAAGCCCGAGGGCCTCGTTCATCAGTCGGCGCCCGAGCCCCTTGCCCCGCATAGTCCTGTCGACGATCACCATGTTGATCATGGCGCAATCAGCCCCATAGGGCGTCACCAGGATGGTTCCGGTGACCTGACCATGGCCGCCAAGCGCAACCACGCCGCTCGAGAGCTCTAGCGCCATCTGCCAGTCCTGCGGGCGATGCGGCCAATTTTCTTGACGCGAAAGCGCCACAGCGCCCTCGATATGGTCCGGTCCAAACGCATGGATTTCGATCTGGTCCTGCTGCATGAGGCATCCTTCCGTCTGTCCATAAGTCTTGACCATCGGCGCGCCGCAGATCGTCTGAAGGCACCGGTTTCGGCGGTATCTTTCGCCGTAGGGCGAGTGGTGCGCCGCATCTTGTGCTGGCGCCGTCCGCGGCGGACGCGTTTGAGGTCGAAGAAGCACGCCTGTTGGCCATCAGGATGCTACAGCATGCCAAACCAGCGGCCGGATACGGAACTTTCTGCTTTCGGGAAGGCTATTTCGGTCAGGTGGCTCGTCGCCTGCCGTCCTATGATGATGAATACACCCCAACGCGGATGTGCTTCCACCGGAGATCGACGGACATGGCTTCTTTCAGGCCCAAATACATCACCTTCGACTGCTATGGCACGTTGACCTTTTTCCAGATGGCGGAAGCGGCGCGCGATCTCTACGGCAGCAGGCTCGACGAACCACCCATGCAGGCGTTCATCAAGGACTTCGCGGCCTATCGGCTCGACGAGATCCTGGGTGACTGGAAGCCTTATGCCGAGGTCGTTTACAATGCGCTCGACCGCGCCTGCAAGCGCAACGGTGTCGCGTTCAACCCCGACGACGCCAAAATGGTCTACGAGCGTGTCCCGACCTGGGGACCGCATGCAGATGTTCCGGCGGGCCTGGCGGAGGTTGCCAAGGAAATTCCGCTGGTTATCCTCTCCAACGCCATGAACGCGCAGATCATTTCCAATGTCGAGAAGCTCGGCGCGCCCTTCCATGCTGTCTATACGGCCGAGCAGGCGCAGGCCTACAAGCCCCGCTTCAAGGCCTTCGAGTACATGCTCGACATGTTGGGCTGCGGCCCGGACGATATCCTTCACTGCTCGTCCTCGTTCCGCTACGACCTGATGTCGGCGCACGATCTCGGTATCAAGAACAAGGTCTGGGTCAACCGCGGCCACGAACCAGCCAACCCCTATTACGGCTATGTCGAAATATCGGATATTTCGGGTCTTCCAGGCGTGGTCGGTCTCTAAAAACAGGCGGATTGCCGATGAAGCTGGTCTCCTACTGGCACGACACTGCCCCCGTCTTTGCCGGCGCGGCGCAAGGCCCGGTCGAGGGGCACTACGATGCCGCCATCATCGGCGGCGGCTTCACCGGTCTCGCCGCCGCCCGCCAATTGGCGAAGGCCGGCGCCAAGGTGGTGGTGCTGGAAGCGGAACGCGTGGGCTGGGGTGCATCCGGGCGCAATGGCGGACATCTAAACAACGGACTTGCCCACAGCTACCTCTCGGCCAAGGCGGAACTCGGAAAGGAACGCGCGATCGCGATCTACCGGGCGCTGGACGATTCCGTCGACACCATCGAGGCGCTGGTCGCCGAAGAAGGCATCGATTGCAACTTCCGCCGCTCCGGCAAGCTGAAGCTAGCCTCCAAGCCGCAGCATTTTGATTCGATCGCCCGCAACTTCGAAGCCATCCATGCCGAGGTGGATCCGGATACGGCGCTGCTGTCAGCGGCCGATCTCAAATCGGAGATCGGCTCGCTTTTCCATGGCGCGATGCTGTCGAAGAAGAGCGCCATGATGCATATGGGCCGCTATGTGGCGGGCCTTGCCACCGCCGCCGCCCGCCACGGCGCCGTCATCCACGAGAACACCCGGGTGACGGACCGCAGGCAAGCCGGCACCAGGCATGAGCTGACAACGTCCCGCGGCAAGATCAGCGCCGACAATGTGCTGGTGGCGACAGGCGCCTACACGACACCGAATTTCGGCTATTTCCGCCGCAGGCTCATCT